>CALGIB010000299.1 GCA_937915955.1 uncultured Pseudomonadota bacterium | reverse complement strand
GGCTGCGCTGCTCGGGCGCCATCTTCGGCACGGTGAACTCGGTGCGCTCGGGCGGGGCGCTGTCGTGGCCGGCGATCCAGAGCTCGTCCGCGGGCAGCGGCCCGGCGATGGACTCGCCCGACAGGTTCTCGGTCAGGACCCGCCCGCAGAGCTCGTCAGGCTGGGCGTTGTGGCCTCGGGCCATCAGCGGCGCCACGTGGTCCTCGGCCCAGTCCGCCAGGCGTGGGCCGGAGACCCGGTGGCGGATCTCCTCGATGCGGGTGGCCAGCTCGCGAGGAGCCGGGCGCGCCTCGGGCTCGTAGGCCAGGGTCTCGCCCAGGACCTGCAGCACGCCCTCGCGCGCCTCGGACTCGAGCCGGTCCCAGGCCTTGTGCAGCGCCTCGCGCAGCTTCTTCACGTGCTTGGCGTTGCTGGGCCGTGTGCGGCCGAAGCGCTCGCCCAGGAGCAGCTCGTAGAGCACGCAGCCCAGGGCGTACACGTCGCCGGCGGGCAGATCCTCGAAGCCGTAGCGCTCGGGCGCCAGGTAGGGCAGCGAGCCCATCACGTAGGCCTGCTGCGTGTCGCTCTCGCGCGCGGCCACCTGGGCTCGAGCCACGCCGAAGTCCAGCAGCTTGGGCGTGCCGGACACGGTGAGCAGGATGTTGGCGGGCTTGACGTCGCGGTGGACCAGCTCCAGGGCCCGCCCCTCGGGGCCGTTGGCCTGGCTCACCGCGTGCAGCGTCCGGGCCACCCCCGCCACGATGTCCAGGGCCACGCTGGTGGGGAAGACACCGTACTCGCTCAGCAGCTTCTCGCAGTCCCAGCCACGGACCAGCTCCATCACCATGGTCCAGCGGCCGTCCAGCTGCAGCAGGTCGTCCACGCGCACGATGCCGAAGTGGTTCAGCGTGCCCAGGATCCGGGCCTCGTCCCGCAGCCGACGCGCCGCCTCCTCGTCGCCCGCGGTCTGCTCGTTGAGCACCTTGAGCGCCACCTCACGGCGGAGCCCCGAGTGCGTCAGCATCTCGGCCCGGTAGACGGTGCCAAAGCCCCCCGAGCCCAGGACCTCGAGGATGCGGTAGCGTCGGCCCTGAGAGGGTTGCATCGAGCCGCGACTATACCCTCGTCGCGACCAGGGAGGTTCCCTTGCTGCTGCTGCTCTGCGCCACCGTCACCTGGGCCGCTGAGCCCGTCGAACAGCGGGTCCACGAACGCTACGGCGAGCAGGTCGCGCGCGTCTTCGAGGCCGCCTCCACCAGCGCCGTGGCCTACGAGCGCCTGCGGGTGCTCTGCGACGAGATCGGCCACAGGATCTCGGGCAGCCCGCAGCTCGAGGCCGCCATCGACTGGGCGGCCGCCGAGATGCGCGCCGATGGGCTCGTGGTGCGGACCGAGGAGGTCATGGTCCCCCGCTGGGTGCGCGGAGCCGAGTCCGTGACGCTGCTCCAGCCCGTGCAGCGCGAGCTGGCCATGGTCGGCCTGGGCATGAGCATCGGCGGCAGCGTGCGGGCCGAGGTGGTCGCCGTCCGGGACTTCGCCGAGCTCGCCGCGCTGCCCGACGAGGCCATCGCCGGCAAGATCGTGCTCTTCGACACCCCCTTCTCGACCTACGGCGAGACCGTCGGGACCCGGGGCGGCGCCGCGGTCGAGGCGGCCCGGCGCGGTGCGGTGGGCGCGCTGATCCGATCGGTGGGCAGCGCCTCGCTGAACACGCCCCACACAGGCGCGATGTACTACGAGGACGGCGTGCCGCAGATCCCCGCGGCGGCGCTCTCGATCGAGCACGCCTCCTGGCTGCATCGCCTCGCGGACAGCGGTCAGACCGTCGAGGTCGAGCTGTCCATGTCCGCCGAGCACCAGGGCATGGTCCCCAGCCGCAACCTGATCGCCGAGCTGCCCGGCCGCGAGCTGCCCGACGAGGTCGTCGTGGTCAGCTGCCACTACGACAGCTGGGACGTCGGCCAGGGCGCCCAGGACGACGGGGCCGGCTGCCTGATGGCCTGGGAGGCCCTGAGGCTGATCCAGGAGCTGGACATGGTGCCCCGGCGGACGCTCCGCGCGGTGCTCTATACAAACGAAGAGAACGGCCTGGGTGGCGGCAAGGCCTACGCTGAGGCCCACGCGGACGAGCTGTCCCTGCACCAGGCGATGATCGAGTCGGACATCGGCAACGGCATCGCGCGAGGCTTCCGAGTCGACCTCCGCGGCCTGGAGGAGCCCCAGCGCCTGCGCGCCCAGGGCCTGCTCTGGGAGCTCGGCCAGGCCCTGGCGCCCTGGTCCGAGATGGTCGCCGGCTACTCCGGCGCGGACATCGGCCCCTCGGTGGCCCAGGGCGTGCCCGGGCTGGGCGTGGCCCACGACAGCAGCCTGTACTTCCACATCCACCACACCGAGGCGGACACCTTCGACAAGATCGTGCTCGAGGACCTGCAGCACAACGCCGGCCTCGTCGCGGCCGCCGCCTGGGTCCTGGCCGAGATGCCCGAGCGCCTGGTGGAGCCCACGAACAAGCGCCAGCGCAGGTAGCCTGCCGAGATGCACATCCTGTTCGCCGCCGCCTGGGCCTCCTGGTCGCTCACGCCCCAGGACAGCACGCCCGACCCCGAGGTCCTGGCCCGGACGCTCGAGGTGGTCGCCTACTGCCCCGCCGATCCCGGCGAGTGGGTCGCCCGCTTCGAGGGCGGCGAGCTCGTTCGCTTCGGCCAGGTGGCCGGCCAGGAGGGCTCGGGCGAGGCCGCCTCCTGCCTGAAGGCCGGGCTCGAGGCCCGCCCGCTGTCCGACGACGCCATGGTCCGCCTCGCCTGGGCCGACCCAAAGATGACGACCTGGGAGCTCACGGTGACCTCGGCGCTGGACCAGGTGGTCGGCCCGCGCACCGAGCCGAGCTGCGCGCTGCTCCGCTTTCCCATCCTGGAGAGCGGCGCGCTGGGCCCGCCAACGCTGCACTCCTCGTCCGGCAGCGAGCACCTCGACGCCGCGGCCCTTGACGCGAGCGCCCGCCGGGGCGAGCCTCTGCCGCCCGTACCGAACGCCCTGCGCTCCACCTACGGCGAGCACGTCGATCTCTGCGTCGGCGGCCTCCGGGACGGACGGAGACTTCTGCCATGAGCGTCTTCCTAGCTACCAACCGCGTCGATGAGGACCCGAGCCGGCTCGATCCGGCCCCGCTGCTGTCCTTCGCCGACGCCCAGGGCCAGCCTCTGTCCGACCAGGACTTCCTCGCCGGCGTGGGCCAGGCCCTCGTCGGCGACACACCGCTGCTGGTCTTCCTGGGCGGGCACGGGGTGGGCCGAGAGCAGGTGCTCGAGCGCTGCGCTGCCCTGGCTCGCCAGCAGGACGCGGTGGTGGTGGGCATGTCCTGGGCCGGCGGCACCTCGCCCACGCCCCGCGCGTCCATCCTGGCCAGCGGCCACGTCAAGGCCCAGGCCTACGGCTTCCTCGAGCTCGTCGCGCTGCTCCTGCATGGCCCCGTGCGCGCCTCGCTGCCCGGCCGCAGCGTCAGCCTGCTCGTGCACGGACTGGGCGCCAAGCTGCTGAAGACCGCGCTCCTGCTCCGCCCGGACCTGGTCGGCGAGCTGTTCACCTCGGCCGTGCTGGCCGCCGCGGATCTGACCTACGAGATGCAGCTCGAGTGGCTGACCCGCTTCGCGCCCCGCCAGGACCCCGACGCGGTGAGCGTGCTCTGGCACGACGGCGACGTCGCGCTGGACTTCACGATGGACGGCCGCCTGCTGCACCTCGCCAACGGCGCGGTGGTGGACGGGGACCTGACCGAGACGCAGATCGGCGTCTTCGGCGACAGCGACGAGTTCCACTCGGTGCCCGAGTTCGAGTACCTGGACGTCGGCTCGCTGGTGTCCCAGGACATGGAGCCGGTGCTCTACCCGCCCGAGTCCCGCAGCATGGACCCCAAGGCCATCGAGGCCTTCGAGGACGAGCACAGCGCGCGCGTTCAGGGCTCCAGCACGCACACCTACCTCTGGAGCTCTCCGCAGGTGGCGGAGCGAGTCGCCCGCCTGATCCGCAAGGGCGGAGCCTGGGCCTGAGCGCGTGAGTGAGGCCAGCGAGCGCTGGCTGCTCTTCGGCCTGGCGGCCCTGCTGCTGGCCGCCATCGCGCCCCTGCCGGTGCTGAGCCCGGACGCGGCGGAGCTCCTCGCGGGCGTGGAGCTCTGGCGTCAGGGCGCCGCCGCGCCGGACCTCGGGCACTGGCAGCCGCTCTACCCGGCGCTGCTCTACCCGCTGCGCCTGGGCCTGCCCCTGGAGCAGATCGCCTGGACGCTGAACCTCCTGCTGGCCGCCGCGCTCGTGGCCCCGCTGCACCTGCTCGCCACGCGCATGAGCGGCTCGCGGCTCGCGGGGCGAGTGGCCGCGCTGACCTGGGTG
>CALGIB010000298.1 GCA_937915955.1 uncultured Pseudomonadota bacterium | reverse complement strand
GTCAGCCTGGCCCAGGCCAGCGCCCGCGAGGTCGCCGCGGCCTTCCTCTTCGGCCGCGAGCAGGTCATCCCCGGCATGTTCCAGCGCCTCTACGACCACGGCGCCGGCCGAGGTGTGCCCCAAGGCAGGCTGGGTCGTCGGGTGCTCAGCGCGCGCCGCAAGCTGGGCCAGGCCCTCACGCGCAGTCGCCTAGGGGCGCGCGTGCAGGGCGAGGCATCGCCGCCTCGGGCGTTCGAGCTGTACCTGAAGCGGCACATCGAGCTGGACGGCGAGGAGCACGGCCCCATGGGCGCTCGCATGCTGATGCGTCTCTGTGACGAGGACGACGCGCGCTGGCAACTGGCGGAAGCGGCCGCTGTTGTTGCAATGAAAGCCCGCCATGCCCTATGGGATGGTGTGCTCGCTGACCTGGAGGGCTAGTGCGTGTCCTTCTGTCCAGCCCGCCCTTCCAGTACTTCAACACGTCGCACTGGTTGTTGCCCAACTTCCCCGCCATCACGCTGGCTCAGCTCGCCGGTGGCCTGGATCCGCGGCACGAGGTCCGCATCCTCGACAACAGCCACCACAAGCTTCGCGGGCACGTGCTGTGGCCCACGATCGACGACTTCAAGCCGGGTCTCATCGGCTTCACCTGCATGTACGCGCCGGACGCGCCGGTGCTCTGGGACATCGCCCAGCGCATCAAGGAGCGCTGGCCCCACATCAAGATCATCGGGGGCGGCGCGGTCGCCACCCACGTCGCCGAGCTCTTCGTCCAGAACGGCTTCGACGCCATCCTCAAGAACGAGGGCGACTTCGCGATCCAGGAGATCGTGGATGCGATCGAACAGGGGGGAGACGACTGGTCCCACATCGACGGGCTGCTCTGGACGGACCGTCACGGTGAGCTGATCGACAACGCGCCCCGCGAGCTGATCAGGGACCTCGACAGCGTGCCGTTCCCGCGGCGTGACCTGCTCGGGACCTACCCCGCGCTGAGCTACGAGGGAGCTCGCGGCACCTCACTGGAGACGACGCGGGGCTGCCCATACACCTGCACGTTCTGCACGCGGCCGACCTTCCTGGGCAGCTATCGCCACTTCAGCAACGAGCGCGTGCTGGCCGACATGGAGCGCGTCCGGCGCGAGGGCTACCTCGAGATCATCTTCACCGACGACATGTTCGCGGCCAACGTGGACAAGGCCAAGGAGATGTGCGAGGAGATGATCCGGCGCCAGTTCGGCTTTCGGCTGGGCGCGGCGATGCGGGCCGACACCGTCTGCAAGCACCCGGAGCTCATTCGCCTGATGGCGCGGGCCGGCTTCATCCTGGTGCACGTCGGGTTCGAGACCTACCGCCAGAAGCACATGGACGTGCTGGGCAAGAACATCTCGGCCGAGAAGAACATCCAGGCCAGCGGCATCCTGCGGGACAACGGCATCTTCGTCCTGGCCAGCCACATCTTCGGGGCCAAGGGACAGTCCCCCGAGATGGCCTGGGAGATGGTCCGCCACGGCATCGAGAACACCTCGATCTTCCGGATGGGCATCCTGACGCCGCACGTCGGATCAGAGCTCTACCAGCGCATGGTCGAGGACGGCACGCTGCTCAAGGACGACCTGAAGTCCCAGAGCTACTTCGAGTACCTGATCGACGACGGGCGGGACCCCGAGGCCATGCAGCGCGCCTTCGTGATGACGCTGCTGGCCTACTACTTCCACCCGCGCATCCTGAACGCCACGCTGCGGGACCCCTCGCCGGTCCGCCGCAAGGTCCTGCGCAACGCCTACAAGGGCAACGTGTTCTTCGTGCTGGGGCGCACGCTGGACCGCATGGGCATCAGCCTGGCTCGCTGAGCAGCGCCAGAGGCAAGAGAGGCCCCGCCGAAGCGAGGCCTCATCTGGAGGGCCCGCGCCGGTCTCAGTGACCGTGCGCGTGGTGGTGGTCGTCCCGGCTGTGGACGTGCACGTCGTCTGGGTGAGGGAGCATGTAGGGGTCCGTCACGGGCACCGGCGGCACGCCGCTGATGAAGTGGTTCACCACGCTCAGGAACGCACCGATGAAGAACAGCCAGATGCCGACCTCGACGGGCCCCAGCGGCAGGGAGGGCTCCATCCAGACGCTCGGAGCGACGACCAGGAAGCGCTCGAGCAGGATGCCGACCGCGATGATGGTCAGGATGATGCCGAAGCCGATGGGCATCTTCTTGATGCCTCGGGAGAGCAGCGTCGAGAAGGGGATCAGGAAGCACATCGCCCCGACGACCTTGGACAAGCCGGACCACTCGGGCAGGGTCATGCGGACCAGCAGGAAGCCGATCTCCTCGGTCATGTTGCCGTACCAGATGGGCAGCAGCTGAGCGAAGAACATGTAGGCCCAGACCATCGAGAACGCGAAGATGAGCTTGCCCAGGTCGTGGTAGACGGCCGGCGTGACCAGCTTCTCGATGCCCAGGCTGTTGCGAGTCAAGAGCGAGTAGAGCGCGATCCAGACCATCGCGGCCCAGAAGCAGCTCGCGAAGAACCAGCCGCCGAACATGTTGGCGTACCAGTGCGGCGCCAGGCTCATCGCGGCGTCGAAGGCGTACAGCGACATCGCCAGCGCGTAGAGGATGCCCATGACAGGGGCGATCCAGTTCTGCGAGCCGATGCTGCTGGCCGACTCGGCCTGCACGTCCGTGGCGTCGCCGATGACGCCGTTCCACCAGCCAGGCCCCTCGACCCCGCCCTGCCTGGCCAGGAGGAGGTCGGGCTTGAGGCTGCGGCGCACGTAGAGCACGCCGACGACGCTGAGCAGGCCCATGGCGACGAGGTTCCGGCCGATGAACAGACCGTCGGTGAGCCAGATCTGCTTGTGGCCGTGGAACTGCTCCGGGTGGTTGTGCCACTCGTAGAGGTCCAGGCCGCCTAGCACGGTCACGAACAGCGCGAACAGGACGGTCGCCACCGGCGTGAAGGCCACGAAGCCCTCGGCGATGCGCTTGAGCGGGCGGCTCCAGCGAGCCTCGGTGATGCTCATCGCCGACAGGAAGGCGATAGCGCCGAAGCTGATGCCCACGATGTAGTTCATGCCCGTCAGGAAGGCGATCTTGGCCTTCACCGCGGCCACGTCGCCCAGGACGAAGAGGCCGACGACGACGCAGGCCAGGCCCAGGCCGGTGAGACCCCAGCCCGCGAACTTGAGCTTGTCGTCCACCGGCTTGGGGGCCAGGTGGGGCTTGGGGTCGAAGTTCTGGATACCGACCATGGTCTCAGCCCTCCTCGGCGGGAGGCGCCGGGGGAACGTACTGAGCGCCATCGAGCGTTCGGATGTAGTCCACGACCGACCACATCTCCTGGTCGTTCATGGCCCAGCCGTGTGCAGGCATGATGGCGCCGCCGTTGCGAATCGTGAGGTAGAGGTAGCCGTCGCTGCGCATCTTCCCGACGCCGGCCGCGCCCGCCAGGGGCACACCCGGGATGGGGAAGCGAGCGCCAGCCTTCATGTCCGTGACCGGGCCTGCCCCCAGCGCGTCGCTGGCGTGACAAGGCGCGCAGTAGGTCTGGAACATCTGCTCGCCCGTCTCCGGGTCCGCGCCAAAGGGGCTGACCAGAGCCTGCCCCTCAGGGGTCATGCGGTCGAAGTTCTGGACGTACATGTTCCGGGAGACCACGCCCTCGGGGAGCGTGCGCATCTCGGCCTCGTAGGCCTTGACCATCGTCGAGTCCATCATGTCCGTGAAGAACAGCTGGCGACCCTGAAGGCCCACACCCGGGGGGAAGATCTCGTAGTCCAGGAGCGAGTAGGTCGCGAAGCCGGCGAGCGCTCCGGCGACCGTCAGGTAGACCGCCGTCCAGGGCATGTGGTTGGTAACAGCCATGACCTAGGCCTCCACGGGCACGGCGACCTCTTCGGCCCCCGCGTCGTTCAAGAGCTTTGCGGCCTTCTTGCGCTCCTCGGCGTCGAGGCCGTGCACGACCAGACCGAAGCGGTCGCTGGTGTAGCGCGGGTCGCACACCTCGACGTCGAGGTCGAAGGCTGGGAGCCGGCAGTGGTACAGGATGGCCGCCAGGCTCATCAGGCCGGCGATGAGGACGGTCGACTCGAAGGTGATGATGACGAAGGGCGGGATCGAGACGACCGGCTTTCCACCGGGCAGCGCCATCGGCCAGACCGCCGAGGTCAGGGCCGCCAGGGCGAACCCACCGGTGCCGCCGAAGAGACCGCCGAACAGCGTCCACCAGCGAACCGGGCTGGGCTCGTTGTCGTAGATGGCCTCTTCGATCTCATGGCGAGGCAGCGGCGAGATGACCGTGAAGTCCTGGTAGCCGGCCTTGCGGACGCGGCCGATGGCCGTGAGCAGGTCGTCCAGGTAGGGGAAGACTCCCTTCACGTTCAGTGGCT
>CALGIB010000297.1 GCA_937915955.1 uncultured Pseudomonadota bacterium | reverse complement strand
CTCGATCTTGTCGATCTCCTTGCGGAAGTCGTCAAAGACGTCGGACGCGTCTCTGATGTTTCCTTGGGCGTCGTGAGTCTCGATGTTCAGATTCTTGAAGGCACGCACAGCCGTTGATAGCCCTGCGTCGGCGTCGGCGAGCAACTTCGGAAGCTTCTCGAGGGCCTTCGCGACGGGGCCGAACTCCTGCCCCGTTCCCTCCGCCGCCAGGCGTAGGGCTTCAACCGTATCCGTGGTCTGCGCCATGCGTAGGGCTGTGTCGGACAACTCGTTTCGGGTGTCGATGACGTCCTGGGTGAATGACTTCCACGCCATCCCGAGCCCGGCGACCATGGCGATTCCGCCGGCTACCTTGAGGGCAGAACTCCACGCCGCTGCGCTCTTGTCCGCCGCGCTCTGGTGAACGCGCGTCGCCTTGTCCGTGGCCTTCTTCGTTGACGCGGGGATGCGCTTGGTGGCGGCCTCGAAGCCGCCTGTACCTGCCGTGATGTCGATGGCCCAGCGTGGCATCAGGTGCTCCCTCTCACGCTCTCTGCGGTGGCCTCGCGCCCGATGGACTTGACCGTGCGGTTCGCGGGCTTGGTCATCAGGTCGCGGTAGGGCTTGCCCTTCGCTGGCGTGTAGTCGTCTTCCATCTCGAGCTTGCCGCCGGCCGCCTTCCTGCGGTCGTAGGCTTCGGCGTCGAACCTCCAGCGACCGTCAGCCATCTGGACGAGATAGCGGGCCTTCCACGATGGGAGCCGCTCGTTGTCGCTATAGACGTGCTTCCGCCTGACGCGCTCGGTGCCCTTCTTGTCGGTGTAGGTCGAGCGCACGACCCGGAACCCGCCCTGCTTGATGTAGCCGGAGTATCCAGCGCCAGCGACCAGGCTCGCACGCATGATCTCGTCTCCGCTCTGGCCTGGGGCGATCTCGACGTGGAGTAGGGCCTTGCTCAGTCCGGTCTTGTAGGGCCACTCACCGAGCGCATCGAGAGCCTGCCCGCCGAGGTACTCGTCCATAGCGCCGTACAGGCTCGCGGCCATGGCTCCATAGAGCTTCCGCATGTCGCGCTGAATGTCGGCCCAGCGTGGCTCGTAGTGGGCCTCACCGGCCTGTGATGTGGTGTAGGCCCCACCCTTCTCGTAGCGGGCGATAGGGGCGAGCGCAGCCCGGCGCCAGTAGTCGATCCGGGCCTCGAGCACAGAGCGATACTGACGGTTGAGGCCGAACGGGGCCGCGCCTCCGGTGCCGGTGTCGTGCTTCCCGGTGAGCTCGCGCGACTTCCGGATCGCCGCCTCGAGGGCCCCGCGCTGGAGCAGGATGAACCGCTCCATGTTGGGGGCCTCTGGCAACTCGAACCGGCCGCCTGGTTGACGCCACATGCCGGCGACGCCCCTGCGCCACTTGCCTGCGCTGGGCCAGCGAGCCGGCCCGCCCTGGTGTACACCGCCGCCTGTTGGGGAGGATGGGCTCATCGTCTCTTGGCCTCCTCCTGGTCGATGGTGGCGAGGGCGAGTAGGGTCAGCTCCTGCTCACGGGTGAGCGTCAGTCCTCGGAGGGCGTCTCCACAGTATCGCTGTGCGAGCCTGCATCGGACGCGCCATCGAGCGTCACTCCGAAAAAATCGGCGTACTCCTCGATCTCCTCGTCCGTGACTCCAGGCTCACGCGCTACGGATTCGATCGCCATCAGGCCGGCGCCGATCGCGAGCTTGTGCGACGCGCCCAGGGCAGTCAGGTAGCCGCGCACCAGTTGGCCGTGAGCCACATAGTCCAGGTCCGGACGCATGACGGGCCACGCGCCCTTGCTGGGCTTGGTGTTCAAGGCGAGCGCGGACAGGAGTACCGAACTGCGCGCGGGCTCGGAGCTGGTCCGGTACGCGCGCAGTAGGGTCGCCTTGCTGAACTCGTCGAGCTCTACCCGGCTGATCTCGATGGGCCCCAGCTTCATCAGATCTCCGTCCGGCCGTAGCAGGTCGCGCTGATCTGGACGGTCGCGGGACGGCCGCCGTTGGGGGTGATCTTGAACACGCACGAGGCGTACTCTTCGGTCCGGGGCGTGCCGGCGACCGGGGTGCGGATGACCTGCAGTTTGAGCCGCTTGGCTCCCGCGCTGCTGACGGTGGTGGGGACGACCGCGCTACGGAACGTCACGAAGTCCGTGAAGATCTTCGTCTCGTCGGTGTCGAGCGCGGACCAAGAGATCTCCTCGGTCTGCTCGTCGCCCGGGATAGCGTCCACCCAGTCGCCGCGGACCATGATGTCGATCTGCTCCTTCTGGTCCGGCATGCGGTCGCCGAAGCTGGGATCGCCCTGGACGTCCACGAGGATCTCCTCGGCGCCGATCGCGTCGATGGCCTTGAGAACGATCTGGTCTGATCCGTGAATACCTGTGGACATGGTGTCTCCTTACACGACCGCGGCGAGGATCGCGACGGTGCATCCGCCGGTGGACTCGAACTGCAGCTGCTTGTGGGTGGCGTCGTAGTCGAGCCCGGTGGTGGGACGGGTGGAGGTGCTGGGCAGCGCGTCGAACAGGACAGCGTGACCACCGGCGACGTTGAGCGTGTCGGTGACGCCGGAGGTGAGCGTGATGGCGTTGGCGGCGGACTTGCGGACCTGGAGATCGGCTCCGGTGATGCGGACGACCTCGAGG
>CALGIB010000296.1 GCA_937915955.1 uncultured Pseudomonadota bacterium | reverse complement strand
CGCCCGCAAGGCCGTCGTGCTGGAGACCCTGGGTGGCCTGGACCAGCGACGAGCGCCTCGCGCCCGACCCAGCCCCCCACCGGCCACGAGCCCGGGCGTGGAGCAGGCGCTCGAGCCGCTCCGTGCCCTGGGCGGACGCATCAACTGGGGCGACGTGCACATGCACAGCGCGCTGTCGGACGGCACGGGCACACCGGACGAGATCCTCGCGCGGGCCTGGGCGCGCGGCCTGGACTTCGCGGTGCTCTCGGACCACGACAACATCGTCGGCACGCGCATGCTGCCCAGCGAGCACGCCGAGTTGATGTGGGTGACCGACAAGCTGGGTCGGCTCGACGGCTTCACGACCTTGCACGCCTACGAGTGGACGACCCCGCCGACGCCGACGGGCTCGGGCCACCAGATCGCCTACTTCAAGGAGCGGCCTCCGGTGGTCTACGGCTACCGGGATGTTGCGCCTACGCTCTCCGAACTGAACAAGAAGCTGAGCGATCTCAAGGTCTTCACTGCGCCCCACCACAGCACCTGGACGGGCACGCCCTGGGCCTCGTACGACGAGGAGATCCAGCGGCAGTTCGAGATCGTGAGCGTGCACGGCCTCGCGGAGGCTCCCGGCCAGCAGCACGTCGCTGCCCGAGGCGAGGTCCCGGACTCCACCGCTGCGGCGGGGCTGGCCCTGGGGCTGGAGTTCGGCTTCCTGGGAGGCAGCGACGCGCACGGACTGCTCTGGCACCACGGCATCGCTCGCCGACGGGATCCCTGGACGCAGGGGCTGACGGGCGTGGTCTGCCGAGAGCCCTGCAGCCGGGAGGCGCTGTTCGAGAGTCTGTACGCGCGGCACAGCTTCGCGACCTCCGGGCCGCCGATGGTGGCGCTGCTGTGGAGCGGTCCCTCACGCATGGGGGACAGCTTCGAGGCGGGCGAGAGCATCCGGATCCAGTGGCGCGCCCGTGGCACACGGGAGCTGCAACAGGCTGTGATCGTTAGAAATGGTCAAGATGTCCACGTAGTCGATCTGGTCGACAGCGAGGCCGAGGGCAGCTTCACGGACACGCCCGGGCCGGGCAGCCACAGCTACTACCTGAGGGTGCTGCAAGCGCCGGACGAGGAGTCCGTGCCGGATCTGGCTTGGTCCAGCCCCCTCTTCGCCGAGGTCTCCCGATGAAGCGCTGGTTGCTGGGTCTGTGTGGCGTGGCCCTGGGCCTGTTGGTCCTTCCCGAGGCCGGCGAGGCCGACGATCAGAAGGACTACAACATCGTGCTGATCACCGCCGACACCCTGAGGGGGGACATGACGGGCCCCGGCGGAAGCGCCGAGGTCTACACCCCTCATCTGGACCGCATCGCGGCCGAGGGTGTGCGCTTCACGCGGGCCTACACGACCATCACGACCACGCTCCCGGCCCACGCCTCGCTGATGTCTTCGCTCTACCCCAAGGACCATCGGGCCTACAGCAACGTCAGCAAGCTGAGCAATCGCATCGTGACCCTGGCCGAGGTCCTGGGACCGCTCGGCTGGCGCACTGGCGCCCACATCAACATGCCCTGGCTGAACCCGGACACCGGCAACGTGTCCCAGGGCTTCCAGGACATCCGAAGGGGCGACCACATCCGCAAGGCGGACAAGACCAACCCCTGGGCAGAAAACTGGATTCGTAAGCAATCCGAGCGGGATGGACCCTTCCTCCTCTGGCTTCACTACGTCGACAACCACACGCCGTACCACGCCCCCGGGCCCTACTCGGACATGTACTTCGAGGGCGGCAAGGGCGCCCCGGGCGAGACCTCGCTGGCCAGCATATGGGACACCTTTCCGCCCGACCACCGCGAGTCCGAGGCCTTCTTGAGCTGGCTGGACGGCGTGAACAGCGCGGACTTCGTGGTCGGGACGTACAAGGGCTCGGTCACCTGGCTGGATCAACACATCGCGCTGCTGCGGAGGTCGCTGGAGGAGTCGGGTCAATGGGACGAGACGATCTTCGTCTTCACCGCCGACCACGGCGAGTCCCTGGGCGAGCACGATCTGTGGTTCGTGCACGCCGGCCTGTACGAGCCGACCGTGCGCGTTCCGCTCGTGATGCGCTTCCCAGAGGGGCCTCGGGGTCGCAAGGTGGACACCGTGGTCAGCCTGGTCGACGTGATGCCCACCCTCCTGGGCCGCATCGGCGCTCCGACCCCGCAGGAGGCTCGCGGGCGGGACCTGTGGCCTCTGATCGAGGGCGCGGATCTCGAGGGCGCGGCCCTGCTCGAGCACACGGGCCAGCAGCTTCAGGGCGTGGTCACGCAGCGCTGGAAGTACATCGAGCACAGAAAGACCAACCGCATCTACGCCAGCTACCCGATGAACGAGGGCACCCAGGAGCTGTACGATCTGGTCGAGGACCCCGGGGAGCTGAAGGACCTCAGCGGCTCGATGCCCGACAAGGTGGTCGAGCTCCAGGGGCTCATGGCTCGCCTCGAGGAGGGCGAACGCAGCTTCGAGGAGGGCAAGGCCGAGGTCAGCGACGAGATGCAGAGGCAGCTCGAGGCGCTGGGATACTTCGGTCACTGAGCGCGGGCCGAAATGCCGCGCCCGAGGTGCGCGTAGGGCGGCCTGGAGGTCCTGATGTTCCCTGTCCTCGCCCTGCTCGCCGAGCCCGACGTCGATCTGCTCAGCCAGGCCGCTCGCGCCGGCCTGGACGGAATGCCGGGCTGCCACGAGCTGCAGGCCGAGGTGACCCGCACCGCGTGGATCGGGCTGATCCGCGACGTCGAGATCTATAGCCTCAAGGGGCGCCTGGTCGAGGGCGCCTGGGAGCAGCTCAGCTACGAGGTCCTGGACCACGGCGCCGAGGGCGTGCAGCTCGAGCTCGACCTGGGCGGCCAGGACTACCCCTTCGTGCCCCCGATGCTGGGCAGGCTGCCCGAGGGCAGCGACGGCGGCCCGCTGGCCGGCAGCGTGCTGGACGAGGTCGTGGTGGCGCTCTCGGGCGATGTAGAGACCGCCTGGGTCAGCCTCGGTGAGATCGACGGGGCCGAGGCGTATGTGCTCGAGCGCACCATCGCCGTGGACCAGGCCCGGAATCGGGACCTGCTGCTGCACGTGTGGGTCGAGCAGGGACAGCGGCGGGCGCGTCGCTGGCAGGCCAGCCTGCCCAGGGGCATCCCGCTCTCGGACAGCGGAGGGCGGCTGAAGAGGGTCCTGGTCGTGCTCGACGTGGACGCGCAGGGGCTGCCGGCCTCGGAGTCCCTCTCGGGGACCCTCCGCGCCGGCCCCATCGCGCTGCGGGTGCGGCAGGAGATGGACTACCAGGTGGTCGGAGCCTGCGGGGACTGAGCGCGTCCTGAAGGGGTCATGGCGAGGCGGAGCAGGCGCGGAGAAACGCGAGCATGCGCGGCAGCAGCTCGAAGTGATGGGTCACAGGCGCCATGTGGCCGCCCGGGACGCGCTCCAGGCGGGCTCTCGGGAGGCTCCGAGCGAGCGCCTCGCAGACGGCGACCTCGGGCGGCGGTGTGGTCTCGCCGCAGGTGATGAGCGTCGGGTGCAGGACCCCGGACCAGGCGCTGGCGGGCTCCTGGTCGCGGCAGCAGTAGCTGACCTCGCCTGCGACCTTGGTGCCGGCCTGCATCATCTTGCGCTGGCGTCGCCCGGGGATGCCTGCCCAGGTGCCCGGGCCGTTCCAGAAGTCCACGAAGCCCTGCATCCACTCGGGGCCGCCCCAGCGGTCCGGGGGCACTGTGAAGATGGGCTCGAGCACGGCCTCGAAGGCGGCGACCAGCTCCGGGGGGCCGTCGCTGCGCAGGCAGCCCCAGAGCACCGGGTCGTGGACGGCGATGCGGCCGATGCGGTGGGGGTGGCGCCGCGCCAGGTGCAGGGCCAGGTAGCCGCCGTAGCTGTGTCCGAGCAGGTGGACGGGCCCCTCGACGCTGTTCAGGAGTGCCTCGCAGGTGGCCAGGTCCCGCTCGGGCGTGAAGCGGGCGGGGTCGCTCAGCTCGTAGATGAAGTCCGGCGCCAGCACCGGCTCAGGCACGGTCCGCCACTGCTTGGGGCCGATGCCGCTGCTGTGAAGAGCCAGGATGGTGGACATCGAAGTGGTCTAACCCATTGACAGTCAACATCTTCTCGGGCAGATATGTGACCCGGAGGTCGCCCACCATGCTCCTGCTCGCTCTCTCGCTCGGCGCCGCTTGCCGCAACAAGGACCTGATCAACTACGACAGCGGCGGGGTGCGCGCCGAGACCGCGGACAGCGAAGTCGAGGTCCAGGACAGCGACGGGGACGGGGTCCCGGACGAGGACGACTGCTTCCCCGAGGACCCAGAGCGCTCGGAGACCTCGACCTGGTACGCCGACGCCGACGGGGACGGCTACGGGGACGACGGCAGCAGGCTCGAGCTCTGCGAGCAGCCCTCGGGGTACTCGGACGTCGGCGGGGACTGCGACGACACGGACGAGGCCTGGCACCCCGGCGCCAGCGAGGAGGACTGCAGCGACCCCAACGACTACAACTGCGACGGGTCCGTCGGCTACTCGGACGAAGACGGCGACGGCTGGCCGGCCTGCGAGGAGTGCGACGACAGCCTGGCCGAGGTGCACCCCGACGCCGCCGAGGTCTGCAATGGCCTGGACGACGACTGCGACGGGAGCACGGACGACGAGGACGTGGAGCTGGACTTGAGCACGGCCCAGGACTGGTTCGCGGACAAGGACGCCGACGGCTACGGCGACGCGAGCGAGTCGATCCAGGCCTGTGAGGAGCCCGTCGGCTACGTCGAGGACTACGCCGACTGCGACGACACACAGTCTTCGGTGAACCCCGGCGCGACCGAGGTCTGCAACGGCGTCGACGACGACTGCGACGCGCTGGTGGACGACGAGGACGGCAGCCTGGACGCCTCGACCGGCTCCAGCTGGTACGCGGACAGCGACGGGGACGGCTACGGGGACAGCGGCGCGAGCAGCCTGTCCTGCGAGCAGCCCAGCGGGTCTGTGTCGGATGCAACCGACTGTGACGACACGGACGGGGACACGAACCCGGGCGCCGACGAGTACTGCGACGGGCACGACGACGACTGTGACGGGGACGTCGACGAGGACGACGCCGTGGACGCCGGCACCTGGTACCCCGACAGCGACGGGGACGGCTACGGCGCGGACCGGGGCAGCACCGAGGCCTGCGACCAGCCCTCGAGCACGGTGGCGGACAACAGCGACTGCGACGACACGGACGCGGACGTGAACCCGGGCGAGACCGAGGTCTGCAACGAGATCGACGACGACTGTGACGGGGACGTCGACGACGCCGACCGGACTCTGGACGGCTCGACGGCCTCGACCTGGTACGACGACGACGACGGCGACGGCTACGGGGACAGCAGCGCCAGCAGCGCCGCCTGCGACCAGCCCAGCGGGACGGTGTCCGACGCCACGGACTGTGACGACACCGACGGGGACGTGAACCCCAGCGAGAGCGAGATCTGCAACGGGATCGACGACGACTGCGACGGAGACGTCGACGGGGACGACGGCAGCGTGGACCTGAGCACCGGCGGCACCTGGTACACGGACGGCGACGGCGACGGCTACGGCGACAGCGGCTCCAGCACCACAGCCTGTGATCAGCCCAGCGGGTCTGTGTCGGATTCCACTGATTGCGATGACACACAGTCTTCGGTGAACCCTGGCGAGACCGAGATCTGCAACGAGATCGACGACGACTGCGACGGGGACATCGACGATGACGACAGCAGCGTGGACCTGAGCACCGGCGACACCTTCTACCTGGACAGCGACGGCGACGGCTATGGCGACAGCGGGTCCGGAGCCCAAGCCTGCGACGCGCCCAGCGGCTACTCGGACCTGGACACGGACTGCGACGACAGCGACAGCGCGGTCAGCCCCGCGGGGACCGAGAGCTGCAACGCGGTCGACGACGACTGCGACGGCGACGTGGACGACGGCGGCGTGTGCCCCTGCAACGTCGAGACCTATGGCAGCAGCACATACCTGTTCTGTGAGTCGTCCGAGAGCTGGACCGACGCCAGGGACACCTGCGCGGGCTACGGCTACACCATCGCCACGGTCGACGACGCCAGCGAGAACAGCTGGATGGACTCCACGGCCGACACCTACAGCACCGGCAAGTGGTGGATGGGCTTCAACGACCGGACCACCGAGGGCACCTTCGTGTGGGAGAGCGGCAGCAGCAGCACCTACACGAACTGGCGCTCGGGTGAGCCGAACGACTCGGGAGGCAACGAGGACTGCACCCAGCTCAACCGCTACACGGACCAGACCTGGAACGACGAGCCCTGCAGCTCGAGCTTCTACTACATCTGCGAGACCTGAAGGACGGGAGCGGTCTTCTTCCCGCGCCGAGACCCGTCCTCGGGGAGGCCCAAAGAGCTCACCAGCGAGCGCTGACCTGTGTGGGGCCGACGTGCAGATCGTAGGCCCGCTTGTTCGTGCGCACCTGCCAGATGCTGCCGGCGTACATCGTCGCGAGGCCACCGTAGGCGGGAACGGCGATCACGCCGAATCGCACATCGGAGTCGCTGAGCACGGGCATCAAGAGCGCGGTCGCGTAGAACACGCCCACCCCCGCCAGCCCCACCTTGGCCGGGACAGTCGACACGTCGATTCCCCCCGCTTGCAGGCTGCGAGCTGCTCGCCAGGCGAACAACGAGCCCGATGTGTTCCCGCCGATCATGGAGATCGAACCCAGGGTGTAGAAGGGCGCCGCGGCAGCCAAGACCACCTCGGTGTCGTCGACCAGCACGATGAGAACAACCGCGGCTGCGACGAGTCCCGCGCCAGCCTGGGACGAACGCGTCCCGAGCTTCGCGAGTCCTTGCTGCCGCAGGTAGTCGCCTTCCCACTCGGGGATGCCGGCCGCCAGCGCGGCGCCGAACATCAGCGCGACCATCCGATGTTCCTCCCTGCGCCGACGTAGAGCTCAGAGATCGGTTGGGTGCCGATCAGGTTGCCCCCGGTGATGTAGGTGGTCTCAACGTTCCAGCCCGACCGCCCCCGGGCCGCGACGGCCCCCAAGCGGATGGTCGGTGAGAGCGCCATCCGGCTGTCGGCGCGAGCACCCACGCCAAGGACGAAGCGCATCCATGTCCAGCCTGGGCGGTAGTTCAGCGATGGCGTCAGCGCGAGGCCGGGCGGACCTCCCATGATGTCGCCGCGGACCGAAACCGCGAGATGCGCTGTGGCGCGACCATCAGCCAGGACCCAGGCTGCGTGGCCTCCGACGCCGACATCAATCCGCAGCGAGTCGGGGTCGTCGATGTCCACCGACACCCCCTCGGTCAGCAGGGGCCCGACGACAATGGGTTGGGCGAGAGGGTCGCTCGCATAGGCGATTGTGAAGGAGAGAAGCCACATACCGGCCATTGTACATGCGGTGCGAGGGGCGGGCCGACGCTTCGGCGGTCGGCTATGGGCTTTCGGGTCAGTGGACGAGTGTGCTGGGCCGTGGTGACCCTGTACCGTGGCCGATCAGCCAAGGTCGGAGCCCCTCGGCGCGCCCCTGGTGTAGGCGGGGAGAGCCCCTACGCGGCCAGCTCGGCTTGCCTTGCGAGGAGGTCCTTGTAGG
>CALGIB010000295.1 GCA_937915955.1 uncultured Pseudomonadota bacterium | reverse complement strand
GGCCGGGCCGCCTCCTTGAGGCCCACGAAGCCCAGCACCGCCACCAGCGCGGCCCCGAACAAGGCCACGATCACCGGCCCGGTCGGGTGGCTGTAGGAGACGGCCACCCCGACCACGCTGACGACCATGCCCAGCGCCCAGGCCAGCCCCAGCCGCTTCGCGGTGCCCTGGACCAGGAGGCGCGCGATGACCGCGGGGATGACCAGGTAGGAGAAGACCAACAGCACCCCGGCGATGCTGACGATGGCGGTCAGGGCCAGCCCGAAGCTCAGGTAGAAGAGCAGGTCCCACAGCGCCAGGTTCCGGCCCGCAGCGGCGGCCTGATCGGGGCCCGCCGAGATCTCCAGGAAGGGCCCTCGGAAGACGGCGTGGGAGACCCCCACCAGGCCGCAGACGCCGGCCAGCAGGGCCAGATCGCCGGGCTGCACCCAGACGATCGAGCCCACCAGCAGGTGCTCCAGCTTCTCACCCCCATGAGGATCGTCGGCGAAGTGGATCATCAGCATGCCCAGCGCGGTGCTGACCGCGTAGGCGATGCCGATGATGGCCTCCTGGGGCACCTTGCGCTCGAACAGGCGCGCCATCGAGAAGGCCGCGGCGCCCACGAAGGTGAAGACCAGGGACAGCGCGAAGGCGGCGCCGCCGTCCGGCTCGTGGCCCAGGAAGACCGCGAAGGTGGTGCCCAACGCGGCCACCTGGGCCAGCGCGAGGTCCACGAAGATCACGCCGCGCTGCAGCACGTGCAGGCCGAACCAGCCCAGGGTCAGCACGATGACGGCGCAGGCCAGCACCGGCAGGAGCATCCACCCCATCAGCCGGCCAGGCGCGACAGCAGCGCGTCGATGAAGGCGAAGTAGTCCTTGGCCTCGGGCACCCCGCCGACGTCCCCGGGCAGGGTGACCACCGCGGCCCCGCTCTGCTCGCCAAGCAGCTTGGGGATGCGCGCGTCGTAGTAGCTGGTGACGGCGATGATCCCGACCTCGCGGGCTCGGATCAAGCTGAGCAGCTCGTCGCGGTGGGCGGCGGTCGGGTTGATGCCGGGGCGATCCTCGACGGTGCCGACCAGCTCCAGGCCGAAGCGCTCGATCAGGTAGGCCCAGCTCTGGTGGTAGAAGACCACCGGCTTGCCCCGCAGCGACTCGCCCGCCTTCAGCCAGCCGCCCAGGCTGTCTTGCAGGCCCTTCTTCTCGAGGAAGGGCCTGAGCTGGTGGCCGCGCTCCAGCCGGGTCAGCAGCTCACCGCCCATGAAGTCGACCAGGTCCGCGCCGAAGGTCGCCTCCTCGATGCGCCGGCGAAAGCGAGCCGCGTTCGCGGTGTACTGCTCGGCGTTGACCGGGTCGATGCGCGCCAGACCGGCCGCGATGTTGTCGGCCGCGACGGGGGCGTTGAGCGGGTCGGTCCAGACGTGGGGGTTGCCTTCGGGGTGCAGGTCGCCGCGGGCACGGCTCAGGTCCGAGGGCACCGCCAGGCGCTGCATGCCCTGGGTGGCCAGCACGTAGCCGGCCTGCCCCGGGCGGATGCCGGGGTTGCCGGCGGCGTCCAGCAGGCGCTCGGACCAGAGCTCCAAGGACATGCCGTTCTCGACGTAGAGGTCCGCCGAGGACACCTTGGCGATCAGCGCGGGGGTCGGGGACAGCACGTGCGGGTCGTCGGTTCCGCGAGCCAGGACCGTGACCTGGGCCTCGGGCGCGACCTGCTGCGCGATGTCGCCCAGCCAGGGCAGGGTGGTCACGATCTGCGCGGCGAAGGCCTCGCCAGCCAGGAAGACGAAGAGGGCCAGGATCATCGGTTCACCCACCAGGGCTCGACGGGGTGCGAGCCCCAGACGAAGGTCAGCTGTGCGAGGGCGTCGACCTGGCCTAGGGCGGGCGCGTAGCCGGCCCCCATACGCAGTCGGAGGAACTCGCTGGTGTAGTAGGACAAGAAGGCGCTGGTTCGGAGGTCCTCGCCGAGGTCCTCGCGCACGCCGAGGTAGAGGTTGCGGGAGGCCTGGGCCTGCAGGCCGGCGTAGCCGAGGGGACCGTCGCCGGCTTCGACCAGCTCGGCCAGCAGGACCAGGCTGCGGCGGCTCGAGGGTCGCCAGCGGGCCATGAGGTCGGCGCCGAGGATGCGGTCGTCGGTGCCCAGCCCCTCCACGGCGCTGCCGCCCAGGGAGACGTCAAAGGCGCCGGCCCCCACGAAGAGCTCGGCCCGCCCGGTCGCGGCCGCGTTCAGCAGCTCGCCGTCTTCGTCGAAGGCGCTGCCGCTGACCGCCCCGGCGCTCAGGCTCAGCGCCGCGGGCCCCAGCGGCAGCACCCAGCCGAGCGAGACGCCGGTGTCGTTGAAGCCCTCGTCCCCGAGCAGCTCCGGCGCGTCCGTCCACGGCAGGTCGTGGGGGTGCATGCGGTTGACGATGCCGAAGGGCTGGCGGAACTTGCCGACCCGCGCGCTGAGTCGAGCCGGCAGGGCCACCAGATCGACGTAGGCCTCCTCGGGCTCGGCGCCGAAGCCCTCGCCGGGGCCACCCTCCAGCGGCGGCGCCTCCTGCTCGAAGGCGATGACCGCGTCGGCCTTGGCGAAGGGATCCACGGCCGCGCGCAGCTCCAGCTCCAGCGAGCGCAGGTAGACCGTCGAGCCCGGCATCACCTGCCCGGCGGCGTCCACGCCGAGCTGGCCGACCAGGTCTCCGAAGGCGGTGATGCCAGGGTTCAGGGTGCTGGCCACCGAGCGCGCGCTCGGGGCAGGGGGTGCGGGCGGGGTCGCCGCGGCCAGGGCCTCGGCCTCACGCAGCAGCTCTTCGAGCGCGGCGGCGTCCGCGTCGCTCACGTCGTCAGCCCAGGCAAGGACCACGAGCAAAGACAGCCAGGACATCTGGCCTCCGGGTCTGAGGGTGGAGGCGCACGGGACCACCCCGCGCGCGCAGCACTCAGACCGAGGGAGGACCTGTCTTGGGGGCCCAGTCCAGCGGCGGCCCCCGTGGGGCCTGGCTGCTGGCCAGGAGAGCGCCCGCGTGGGCCTGGCGAGGCAGGGGCGGCATCACCAGGGGGGGCGAGCCCAGGGCGGGCTGACCGATGGTCGCGAAGAGGCAGCCGTGGTCGTGCTCGCTGTCCGCGCCGTCCGCGCTCACGGTCTGCTCGACGTCCTGGGCCAGGCCCAGCTCGTGGGTCTCGCCGTGCTCGCTGCAGGCGACGTGCTGCACCGCCCGCTCGTGCACCTGCGAGGCGGCCAGCCCCAGCATCCAGGCCAGCGCGGCCATCCAGCTAAGCAGTCGGGGGAGACGGGACATCACGCAGCGGAGTCTACGCCGCGCCGAGCGCTGGGGCCCTCAGATCGCGCCGCGGGCCGCCAGGTCGTCCATCAGCGCCGTCTCCAGCTCGTGGATCTGGTTCTTCAAGCTCATGTACGAGAACAGCGCGTTGAGCGCGCCCACGACCAGCACGACGGGCATCGCGACCAGGGCCCCGAACACCCCGCTGTCGGGCTCCTGGCCGACCAGCACGATGGGCATGGCCAGCACCATCACGGGGTAGACCAGCAGCGGGAAGGGGGCCCAGAAGACCCTGGAGTTGCCGTCGGCGTCGAAGACCACGCGGCCAAAGTAGTAGGCCTTGCGACCCAGCATCAGGCGCATCTTCCGCTTGAAGACAAGGGCGCCGTCCTGCCACCTCCACGTCAGGTTCTCGGAGCCGCCCTCGAGCCCCGTCAGGGCGCTCAGCTCCAGCACCTGCGGCAGCGCGATGTCCTGCTTGAGCTCCAGGCGGGCCAGCTTCAGGTACAGCGAGTTCGTGGTGAACCAGCCCAGCAGCTCGAGGATGGCGACGACGGGCAGCAGGATGAAGGGGATCAGCGACATGGGTCGTCCACCTGGATGTGGTCTTGGGGTCGCTCGGGGAGTAGCCCGTTGTCCGTGGCCCAGTCACCCGCGGTGCTCATCGTGTGAACGGGCGGGCTGCGCCACAAGCGCAGCTCGGTGTGAGGCAAAGGCGCCGCGTTCAGGATGTCGGCGCTGAGCCCGTGGGGCTCCAGGTCCAGCGCGACCGGCTCCGGGCACTCGGGCTGCTCGGCCCGAGACAGCCGCGCCTCGGTCCAGTCCACGGGCGGCGGCATGAAGTCGGCGCCCAGCGCCTCCGGGTCCAGGGGGCGCAGGAAGCCTCGGTCCAGGTTCGCCAGGTCGACCTCGTCCGCGCTGAACACCCAGTCCGCGCCCTCGGCCAGCTCTTCCAGGACCACGCGCACCGCCTCACCCTCGGCGTTCTCGGCGGTGTTCCGCCACAGCAGGATCCAGATCTGGTGCTGCTCGGCCTCGGGCAGGCCGCTCACGGCCAGCGCCTCCATGGTCGCGCGCAGCTCCTCGTGCCGGAGCAGCTGCCCGGTCGTGGACATCGCCAGGCGCCACGCGTCGATCTCGGGGTCGATGGCCATGAGCAGGCGCGACTCCATGCCCCGGGCCTTGCGCGGGCTGTCCCAGACCCCCACGATGATGGGCGGCCAGGTCGGCAGGATGAACATGGGCACGACCGCGCGCGCCTTGACCCGGACCATGCCCTCCTCGTGCACGGTGACCTTGGGCTCCCAGATCTTCCAGGGCATGTAGAAGGTGCGCGCCCCCACCTCCAGGCCGGGCAGGTAGCCCTGGGCTCGGATGGCCCGGTCCAGCTCCCTGAGCGCCTCGGACTCTCCGGCCTGGGCGCGCACGATGACCTCCATCGAGGGCACCTGGCCGGCGCTCACCTCGCCGTACTCGACCTCGTCGATGCCCGTGTCCTCCGAGGACTCCTGAGCGAGGGCCAGAGACAGCAGCAGGTGAAGCACAGAGCCAGCTTACGTGCGCACCGCGAGCTTGTTGCCCGGCTCACCCGGCGTTGCTCGAGATCGTCACCGTCCCCCCGACGTTGCTGGTCCCGATCAGTCCTTGCAGCCGACCTTCTCGACCTCGAACTGCCCCAGCACGACCACGCCGCCGTCGCCCTTGCCCGTCTCGTCCGAGGCGAGCACGGCCACGCCCGAGTCGCTGCTGTTGGCCAGGTGCGCGGTGCAGGCCAGCCTCACGTGGCTGACGGCCAGGGCCGTGGTCGCGGTGTGGAAGCAGTACCAGCCGTTGGGGTTGAGCAGCTTGTAGGTGGTCTTGGTGGCCACGCTGACCGAGGGCTCGAGCAGCACCAGCTGGGGGTAGTCGGTCTCGAGCTGGTCGACGGGCTCGCTGCCGCCGAAGCCCATGACCCGGACCTGGGTCGCGATGACCCGCACCTTCTGATCCGAGGCGTCCGTCCAGGGGCTCGCCTCGCCCCAGCCCTGGATGCAGCGGTTCAGCGCGGCGAGCTGACCGGCGGTGGGCTTCTGGGTGCCGTAGGTCTTGTTGTACTCGGCCTGGTCGGCGGCGTTCGCGAGGCTCAGGAGCAGGGGCAGCATGTCGGTGTCCTCCAAGGGAAGTGGCTAACCGGTGTCTCCGGGCTGGCATTCCTCGAGCGCCTCGACGCTGGCCTGATCGCAGTCGCAGCCGGCGCAGTCGAAGCGAGCCCCGCCCGCGGTGTACCAGCAGTCGTCGGTCAGCTCGTTGCTGCAAGCCTGCAGCGGCGAGCCGTCGCCGCAGAGGCTGTAGGTGAAGCACTCGGAGCAGGCGGCCAGCAGGAGCAGGAGCAGGAGCATCGCTGGCGACTCTACTCGGATAGCGGAGGCGCTCACCGGAGGTCCCCGTGCTCAGCTCCCCCGAGTCCTCTCCCAACGGCAAGGTCACCTGGCAGTCCGGCGGCGGCCTGGCCCTGCTGACGCTCACCAACGCCCCGGCCAACGGCTACAGCTTCGAGATGATGCAGGACCTGGACGCGGCCATCCTGCGGGCCCGCTTCGACGACAGCGTGCACGTCCTCGTGCTGGCCGGCCAGGGCGAGAAGTTCTTCTGCGCCGGCGCGGACCTCAACATGCTGAAGACCGTCACGCCGGGGTTCAAGTACAACTTCTGCCTGCACGCCAACGAGACCCTGCTCCGGCTCGAGCACACCCCCAAGCTGACCCTGGCCGCGCTGGGCGGGCACACCGTGGGCGGTGGCCTCGAGCTCGCCCTGGCCTGCGACCTGCGCATCGGACGCGCCGGAGCGGGGCGCCTTGGGCTGCCCGAGGTCAAGCTGGGGGTGCTGCCTGGCACCGGCGGCACCCAGCGCCTGTGTCGCATGCTGGGCAAGTCCAGGAGCATCAGGATGATGATCGAGGGTGCCCTGCTGACCCAGGAGGAGGCCCTGGACGCGGGGCTGGTCGACCTGCTCTTCGAGGCCGACGACGAAGACGGCTTCCTGGCCCAGGTGCTGGACTACGCGAGCCAGTTCTGTCCGCCGCACAAGGCCTCGGCCGTGGTCGGCCACATCAAGCGGGCCGTGCAGTCGGGCATCGACCTGCCGCTGGAGAGCGGACTGGTCCTGGAGCGCGAGCTTCAGGCCAAGCTGTTCCTGGGCGAGGACGCCGCGGAGGGCATCGGGGCCTTCCTGGACAAGCGAGAGCCGGTGTTCAAGGGGCGCTGAGGGACGGGGGGTCTGGCGTCCGGAGCCGCGGCGGACCTCAGGTCGAATCGCGCCGCGAGGCGTTCGGGGATGCTCACAGCCTTTCGGCATGTGGCTCGAGCGATCGCGATACTCTCCGGGAACCGCGGCCGGCATGGGCTCGTCGGACACCCACACGATGATGCTACTGCTCGCCAGCGCTGCCCTCGCTCAAGACGTCGCGGTCATGGACTTCGACGGCTACGGCCTGCCCTACGACGAGGTCCAGATGGGCGCCCAGGGCTTCCGGGACGCCTTCCTCGAGGCGGGCAGCTGGATGCCGCTGAGCGAGTACGAGATCGCCAACCGCCTGGCGCAGGGCCACGAGGCGGAGATCTCCGAGGCCCGGCGGCTGGTCGCCCAGGCCCGCAGCGAGCTGGATCGAGGCAGCTACGACCGCGCGCTGGACCTGCTCAAGCAAGCCCTCGAGCTGCACGACGCCGCCGGGTCCTCCTGGGCCCGCCGCCCCGAGGCCGCCGACGTGCACACCTTCATGGGGCAGGCCCTGCTGGCCCGAGGGCGCGGGGACGAGGCCATCGATCAGCTGGCCGAGGCGCTCTACCTCTACCCCGGCTACCCGAAGCACCGGGCCTCGAGCCTGAGCCCCCAGCTCGAGCGAGCCTTCGACGAGGCCGAGCACGCCCTCGAAGCCGCCGGCCCCCGCAAGCACAGCAACTCCGAGCTGCAAGGGCTCACCGAGCTGCTCAAGGTCGACGCCGTCGTGGTCGGCTACGTCAGCCTGGACGGCGTGATCTACGCCCGCATGGTGCAGGACGGCGAGCTCGTGGGCGAGGTCAAGCAGGAGCTGATGGTGGTCCCGCCCTACCCGGGCGAGCCGATCTACCTCCAGATGGTCGACAGCCTGCTGGCCGGGGCCGGCGTGGCCGCGCCCGCGAGCGAGCGGGACCGCGAGGTCGGCTTCCAGGACATCTCCGGCTACGACGAGTCCGGACTCGCGACGCTCGATCCGCCCCCCGAGCCGCGGCAGCGCCGACGGCGAGCGGACGAGGACGAGGGCCTGGGCACGATCAGCGGCGACTCCCGACGCGCGCCGACCCACAGCAAGCCC
>CALGIB010000294.1 GCA_937915955.1 uncultured Pseudomonadota bacterium | reverse complement strand
CCGAAGCGCAGCTTGCCCAGCAGGCCCGCCCGCGGGTACTGCGGCGCCACGATCGCGTGGAACTCGTAGCCACGCTGTGGGGCAACCCGACCCTCGAGCCGGTTCGCGTCGCCGATGTAGAGGACCTCGTGACCACGCTCCCGAAGGGCGTCTCCCATGGCCAGCGCGGGGTAGACGTGGCCGCCCGTGCCTCCGCCCGCCAGCACGACCCGCATCTGCTCCTCCAGCCGATTCGAGCCCCATTCCTATCCGGGGATGCCGACATGAGCGACGGGTTAGGCCGAGCCGATGGCGCTGCGCTTCACCGACCCGGCCGCTCGTGGCCTCCGCGAGGCCATCGCCGAGGCCGGCGGGGTCGAGGTCTTCGCGATCGGAGACGTGGACCCGCTGGGCCGCGTGAGCCGGCTCGAGGTGCACTGTCGAGGGGACGTGGGCTCCGTGCCCGCGCTGCTGGAGCGGCCTCGCGCCGGACAGGTCGTGATCCACAACCACCCCTCCGGTCTGCTCCAGCCCTCCGGCGCGGACTTCGCGCTGGCGAATCGCTACGGCGACGAGGGCATCGGCGTGGTGATCGTGGACAACGCGGTCGAGCGCGACTTCTGGGTGGTGGAGCCCGCCAGGCGCCAGGCCAAGAAGATCGACCGCGAGCGGCTGATCCGCTTCTTCGTCCAGGACATCCCAGCGATCCTGCCGGGAGCCGAGAGCCGCACCCAGCAGGTGGACATGGCCGTGTCGGTCGCGGACGCCCTGGACCAAGGAGAGGTCCTGGTCGTCGAGGCGGGCACGGGCACCGGAAAGTCCCTGGCCTACCTGGTGCCGGCGATCCTCTGGGCCCTGGCCAACGACTCGAAGGTCGCGGTGAGCACCTACACGCGCACGCTCCAGGGGCAGCTGCTGTCCGAGGACCTGCCGCTGGTCCGGCGGGCGGGCATCGAGTTCCGGGCGGCCCTGGTCAAGGGGCGCGGCAACTACCTCTGCCGCCGCAAGCTCGAGGCCGCCGGGGCTGAGCCGGGGGACGACGGAGCCCTCATCGCCCGCCTCCGCCAGTGGGCCGAGAGCGCCGAGGAGGGCTCGCTGCAGGAGCTCGGGGAAGAGCTGGACCCCGACCTGTGGGACCGCCTGGAGTCCAGCTCGGACCAGACGCTCCGCGCCCGCTGCCCGCACTACAACACCTGCTTCTACTACCAGGCGCGGCGACGGGCGGCGGCCAGCCACCTGCTGGTCCTGAACCACGCGCTGCTGCTGGCCGACCAGGTCATCAAGGCGCAGACCGACGGAGACGGCATCCTTCCTCGCTTCGGTCGGGTCATCCTGGACGAGGGTCACCACCTCGAGGACGCCGCGACCAGCGCAATCACCGAGACCCTGACCGGGCTGGGCGTCCGACGGGCGGTGCTGCCGCTGCTGCCGCGAAAGCGCCGGGCTGGCGCGCTTCAACGCATCGCCGAGAACTTCGGGCGCTCGGACAACGACCTGGTCGAGATCTGCCAGGAGGCCGAGGACCGGGCCAGCGAGGTGAGGGACAGCCTGGAGGCGCGCTTCGACGTCATCGGGGCCGCGATGATGGGGCAGGATCCCCAGCGACGGATCACCGAAGAGACCCACCAGGAGCCGTCCTGGATGGAGGTCGCTGCGCCCGCCCTCCAGGAGCTCTGCTCGGAGCTCCGCACGCTGCACGACCGCCTGGGGGCCGTGGCCACACGTCTCGAGCAGATCGACGTGCCCGTCGGCCAGGCCCAGGCCGTCCTGGACCTGAACCGCTGCGCCCGTCGCCTGGGCGAGCACGGCGCGGTGGGGGCCCGCTTCCTGGCCCTGGACGAGCGCCGGGTGCGCTGGATCGAGCAGGGTCGCCGCCGCCGCACCCGGCTCTGCAGCGCCCCCATCGACGTGGGCCCGATGCTCAAGGACCTGCTCTTCGAGCGCATGGAGGCCGTCGGGGTGACCTCGGCGACGCTCACGGTCCAGAACCGCTTCGACCACTGGATGCTCAGGCACGGGGTCGAGGAGGCGCGCACGCAGCAGCTGGACTCGCCCTTCGACTACCGCGAGCAGGCGCTGCTGGTGCTGCCCCGGGACCTGCGGAGGCCTGACGCGCCGGGCTGGATGGAGGACATCTGCCGCGCCACCGTCGAGCTCATCCGGGCCAGCGGGGGCGGCGCCTTCGTGCTCTGCACGAGCCACGCCGTCGTCCGCAGCCTGGGCCAGCACCTGCAGGCGGAGCTGGGGCGTGAGCGCCCTGTGCTCATCCAGGCCGCGGGCAACCGGGAGCGGCTCTTGAAGCGCTTCCGGGAGACCGACGGCAGCGTCCTGGTGGGCACCGACAGCTTCTGGGAGGGCGTCAGCGTGAAGGGCAGGGCGCTCCGCATGGTCATCATCCCCAGGCTGCCGTTCCGGGTCCCCACCGAGCCCGTGGCCCAGGCTCGCTACGAGCTGATCGAGGCCCGAGGCCAGAACCCCTTTCGGGCCTTCGCCCTGCCCGAGGCGGTGCTGAAGCTGCGTCAGGGCTTCGGCCGCCTGGTCCGCATGCGCACCGACCGAGGCGTGGTCGCCATCCTGGACCGGCGCGTCCACGACATGTGGTACGGGCGGGTCTTCCTGCACAGCCTCCCGCCGGCTCGCCGGGCCACGGGCCCCATGCGCTCGATGCTGGAACAGGTGACGCGCTTCTACGAGGAGAGCGGGTAAGCTCCGGGCATGAGCGACGAACACGAGCCCCCCGAGGACGAGCACAGGCGGCGAGGGCCGAGCCTCAGGGGTGCAGCGCGGCGCTTCGTGGGCGAGCTGGGAAAGGGCGAAGAGGGCTCGATGCCCAGGACGCGTGAGCTGCTGGGTGCGGTGCTGGACGGCTCGGACAAGGTCAAGACCGAGGCCGTCCGCATGGTCGGTCGCGAGGTCCGCACCTACCTCGAGGGTCTGGGGCTGGACGAGGCCGTGATGCACCTGCTCACGCACTACTCGCTCGAGGTCAACGCCAGCTTCCACCTCAAGCCGCTGGCCAAGGCGATGGAGCGCGAGCCGGCGCCGCGTGGGTCGGCGGACGAAGTCGACGAGCCCGACGAGGTCTGAGCGCGCGCCTACTCGGTCGGCTCGACCTCGGAGGGCCGGAGCCGGATGACGACCCCCTCTTCGCGCAGCAATCTCCGAAGCTCCCACTTGTCGATCTGCTCGAGGTTCTCGAGGATGGCCTCGACGCGCTCGCTGTTGTCGCTGAGCACGGCGGCGGCCTCGCGCGCCTCGGCCAGGGTCGCCTCCGCCTCGTCCAGCAGGCCTGGCAGGCGCTCGGTGGCCTCGGGCAGCGGCTCGGCGGCGGCCTCGAGCTGGACGATCAAGGCCTCGGCCCGGTCGGACACCCCCTCGGCCTTGCGGCTCACCCGTCGCACGTCCGCCAGCGTCTGTCGGGTCTCTGCGACCAGCTCGGGCGCGCCCTCAGAGGCCTCCCGCAGGCTCTTCAGGGTCGCCTCGGCGTCCCGCAGCATGCGGGCCGGGCGCTCGGGGTCTTCCTCGAGTGCCTGGGCCAGTGGCCCGACGATCTGCTGGATCTGCTCGGGGTCGAGGGACTGGATGAGGGGCTCCAGCCCGGTCAGGAGCTG
>CALGIB010000293.1 GCA_937915955.1 uncultured Pseudomonadota bacterium | reverse complement strand
GTTCTCGGTCGAGAAGCTGTAGAGCGTCAGCGCCTCGACCCCGAGGCGCCGGCAAGCGCGCACGATCTCGCGCACGGACTGCGCGCCCTCTTCGTGCCCGTCCACGCGCGGGAGCCCCCGAGCCTGAGCCCAGCGGCCGTTGCCGTCCATGATGATCGCGATGTGTCGCGGGATCTTGGGGGCGTCGTCGCTCAAACCTCGGTGATCTCCTTCTCCTTGGCGTCGACCATCATCTCGACCGTGACGACGGCGTCGTCCGTCGCCTTCTGGACCAGCTTCAGCACCCGGTCCAGGTCGTCCTTGGAGATGTCCTTGTCGGCCTCGAGGCCCTTGAACATGTCGTTGTAGTCCCGCCGGACGCCGCGCACGCGCACCTTGTGGTCCTCGCCGTAGCGGCGGCAGAGCCTGCGAAGATCCTCGCGGCGCTCGCCGGTGAGGGCGGGCACCGGGACGCGGATGATCTGGCCGTCGTTGGAGCCGTTGAGCCCCAGACCGGCCGCGCCGATGGCCTTCTCGATGTCGGACAGCGTGCTCTTGTCCCAGGGGGACACCACCAGCAGCCGCGCGTCGGGCGCGGTGATCGTGGCCAGCTGGTTGATGGGCATGGTCGCGCCGTAGGCGGCCACGTGCACGCTGACGCCGTCGAGCAGCGCGGGGCTGGCCCGTCCGGTCCGGACCGTGGCGAGCTCCTTGCGGAGGTGCTCGACCGCGGCGGCCATGTCGTTGCCAAGCTCGGAGAGGTACTCGTTCACCATGTTGACCTCCTAATCCTTCACGACGAGCGTGCCGATAGGCTCGCCGCGAACCACCCGAACGACGTTGCCGGGCACGTTGAAATCGAAGACGATGATCGGCAGGTTGTTGTCCATGCACATCGAGATGGCAGTCGAGTCCATCACCTTCAGTCCGAGCTTTAGCACGTCCATGTAGCGGACCTTCTCGAAGCGCTTGGCGTCCGGGTTGAGCATGGGATCGCTGTCGTAGATGCCGTCGACCTTGGTGGCCTTCAGGATCACGTCGGCGTGCACCTCGACGGCCCGCAGCGAGGCGGCGGAGTCCGTCGTGAAGTAGGGGTTGCCCGTGCCCGCGCCGAAGATGACCACGCGGCCCTTCTCGAGGTGACGGACCGCCCGTCGGCGGATGTAGGGCTCGGCGATCTGGTCCATCGCGATGGCGGTCATCACGCGGGTGTAGACCCCCATCTGCTCGAGCGCATCCTGCAGCGCGAGGGCGTTGATGACCGTGGCCAGCATGCCCATGTAGTCGGCGTGCGCGCGGTCCATGCCTTTGCTGGCCCCGGCGATGCCGCGGAAGATGTTGCCGCCGCCGATGACGACGGCCACCTCGACCCCGAGCTCCTGGACGGACTTCACCTCTTCGGCGAAGCGCCGGATGGCGTCGGGGGCGATGCCGCCGTCACCTTCGCCCGCGAGCATCTCGCCCGAGAGCTTCAGCAGGATGCGCTTGTACTTGGGCATGTCGTCGTCCGGGTGCGGGGATGTGGACAAAAAAAGGGGGGCCGAAGCCCCCCGATTCTCACTTGGCCAGGCCGGCCTGGGCCGCGACCTCGGCCGCGAAGTCATCGACCTTCTTCTCCAGCCCCTCGCCCAGCACGAAGCGGCTGAAGCGGCGGATCTGGATGTTCTCGCCGATGGTGGCGACGGTCTGCTTCACGTAGTCGTCGACGGTCAGCTTGTCGTCCTTGACGTAGGTCTGCTCGAGCAGGCAGACGTCCTGGTAGAACTTGCCCATACGACCCACGACGATCTTCTCGGCGATGTGGGCGGGCTTGCCCTCTTCGACGATGCGGGCCAGCTGGACGGCCTTCTCGCGCTCGACCACGTCCTCGGGCACCTGGTCCTTCGAGACGTACTCGGGGGCGGCCGCCGCGATGTGCATCGCGATGTCCTTGACGAAGGCCTGGAACTTCTCGTTCCGGGCGACGAAGTCGGTCTCGGCGTTGACCTCGACCAGGACGCCGATCTTGCCGGTGCCGTGGATGTAGGCGCTGACCAGGCCCTCGGTCGCGGCGCGACCGGCCTTCTTGGCCGCCTTGGTGATGCCCTTCTGACGCAGCCAGTCGATGGCCTTGTCAATGTCACCGTCGCTCTCGGTCAGGGCCTTCTTGCAGTCCAGCATGCCGGCGCCGGTGCGCTCACGCAGCGCCTTGATGTCACTCATCGACATGTGCAGTTCCTCTCACTTTCCGCCGGGGCGGCTCGAGCTTTCTTGAAGGGGTGGGAGGGGCCCCGGAGGGCCCCATCGGGGGTCGACTCAGACCTCCTCGACCGCGTCCTCGACGACCGGACCGGAGGTGGCGTCAGGGGTGGCCTCGGAGCTGCGAGCGCGCTCGACGACCTCGACGTCGACGTCGTCCGAAGCGACGGCGGCGCGGTCATCCTTGCGGCTGGCCTGGGCGCCGGCGATGCAGGCGTCAGCCAGCGCGCCCGTGAACAGGCGGATCGACTTGATGGCGTCGTCGTTGCCGGGGATGACGTAGTCGATGCCCGTGGGGTCACAGTTCGTGTCGCAGAGACCGATGACCGGGATCCCCAGCTTGTTCGCCTCCTGGATGGCGATGTGCTCCTTCTTGGGGTCGATGACGAACAGCGCCCCCGGCAGCGCGCGCATGGCCTTGATGCCGCCCAGGTTCTTCTCCATCTTGGCCATCTCGCGAGACAGGCCGAGGGCCTCCTTCTTGGTCAGGACCTCGAAGCGACCCTCGGTGAAGGCCTTGTCGAGCGCGTTGAGGCGGTCGAGGCTCTTCTTCACCGTCTGGAAGTTGGTCAGGGTGCCGCCCAGCCAGCGGTTGTTCATGTAGAACGTGCCGCCGCGGGCAGCCTCCTCGGCCACGATCTCCTGGGCGGAGCGCTTGGTGCCGACGAAGAGGACCTGCTTGCCGCTGGCGACCACGCTCTCGACGAAGCGACAGCTGTTGATCAGGCCGCGGGCCGTGGCCTGCAGGTCGACGATGTGGATGCCGTTCTTGCTGCCGTAGATGTACGGCTGCATCTTCGGGTTCCAGCGGCGGGTCTGGTGGCCGAAGTGGACGCCGGCTTCGAGCAGCTGGCGCAGAGAGACGTTGACCATGAGGTGCTCCGTTCGGGTTGTGCGACCGCCGGGGAGGACGTCCGACCCCTTGGGGCACCCAGGGACGTCTCGTGATCCGGCGTGGTAGTTGAGGTGCAGCTCGTGCGAGCGGCTCGCGCGTCTAACGAGCTGGCGCTTCCTCGGCCAGCCGCAGCAGCGCCGCCCGCAGCTGATCCAGGGAATCTGCGTCGGCCAGGTCGTTCTCGGTCAGGTTGAAGGCGCCGACCAGGAGGCCCTGGCGGTCGAGCACGATCACGTCCCGGTAGGTGACCTGCCACGCGGACCACACCCCGACGTCCTGGGTGTCCTGGAGCCAGGGCAGATCCCTGCCCTCGCAGAAGCCCTCGTTGTCGGCGTCGAAGCCGGCCTCGTTCACGCCGAGCAGGACGATGTCCTCGTCCCCGAGCTCGGTCTGGAGCGCGTCGAGGTAGCCGAACTGGCTACTGCAATAGCTTCACGTGGAGTGGCCGAAGTACCAGGCGCTGACGCGGTCGAGGGCGCGGTTGGGCCCCACGAGCTGGCTGTGCGAGGCCGAGGTCGGGTTCTGGTCGATCAGCTCGAAGTCCGGCGCCTGCTGGCCTGACCCAAGCGCGGGCTCCGTCAGGGCCTGCAGCGGCGCCGAGTCGTAGGCGGTCGATGAGCACGCGAGGGCGAACAGGAGCATGGGGGATCCTCAGGCCGGCGGTGTGGCGCCCTGGTCACCGTCGGCCCCAGTGGGCTCGGCGCTGGCGGCGTCGGGGTCGGTGGCCGCCACGGCGGCCGACTCGTCGATCGGAGCCTGCCAGCCGGGCTCGTAGCAGCACTTCTTGTACTTCTTGTCGCTGCCGCAGGGGCAAGGATCGTTGCGACGCAGCCCGTGGGCCGCGGCGAACAGGCGCGCGGGCTCGCCCACGACAGGGCGCACCACGGGCGCGGG
>CALGIB010000292.1 GCA_937915955.1 uncultured Pseudomonadota bacterium | reverse complement strand
TGATGTAGTCGACGATCGGCAGCCCGTTGCCCTTGGCCTGCGCGGTGTGCCGGAAGCTGGTGAAGACCACCAGCCCAGCGCCCGCCTCGAAGCTCACCAGCATCGGGCTGTTGGGCACCGTCGTCACGTCGAAGCCCTCGCGCCAGTCCGCGTGGCCGTCGATGTGCACGTGCACCTCGGGCGAGACCGACTCGATGAGCGGCCAGTCGATCAGGTCGTACAGGATGGCGACGTCGCTGCCGACCACCGCGCCCATGTCCTTGTCGTTGACGTGGCTGATGATCTGGCCGGGCTCGCCCTTCTGCGCGGCGTCCGGGACCAGGTCGTCACCCAGGAAGTCGATGTGGTCGGGCCAGACGGACTCGATCACGTCGTAGCTCCAGTCGGTGACATACAGCATGCCGCCGCCCTCGACGTAGGCCCGGATGCTGTCCTGGACGCCGTAGATGACGGTCGGATCGCCGTCGCCGTTGGTGTCGTAGAAGATGTCCTCTTCCAGGTGTCCGCCCGTGAAGAAGACCTTCTCGTACTCGTTCAGGTTGTCGACGTCGCTGAGGAAGTCGACCAGCTCATCGCCCGTCTGGCCGTTGACCAGATCGTAGTCGGGGTTGCCGGTGGCCTCGAGGACCTTGTCGAACTCGTCGTAGTCGCCGCTGATGACCACGATGTTTCCGCCGCCGCCCGAGCAGGACGGAGGATCGATGTCCGCGCCCCCGAACTGAGGCAGCACGACCTCGATGATGTCGATCATCTCCGAGCCGTACTGCACGTAGATGACGTAGTCGCTGCTGGTCGGCAGGTTGGTGAGCGCCCACCAGCCGTCCTCGTCCGAGGTCGTCCGGGCCGTGTCGTAGAGCACCCCGGCGTCGTCGATCAGGTGCGTGTAGACCTGCGCGCCCTCGACCCAGGTGCTGGTCACCGGGTTGCAGACGCGGCCCGTGATGGTGCTGTCGTCGCCGTCGTAGGCGTCGTCGACGACGTGGAAGGTCTGGTCCGGCGTGCAGGCCAGGAGGAACAAGAGGGTGCCCATCAGTAGCTCCGGCCGGGGACGACCACGAGGATGTCCATGGTGTCGAGCAGGACGGTGTCGTCGCCGACGACGTTCAAGGTCAGCGTGAAGACCTGGTCCTCGTCGCTGGCGGCGACCACTCCGCGGAAGTCCAGGGTGAAGTCGATCTCCTGCCCGTTCACGGCGCCGGAGAGGTTGTAGTACTCGGGGTCGATGCCCGTCACGAAGCCGTAGGGGTCGTTCTCTACCTGCAGGCTGACCGTGTCGAAGCGCACGTTGTTGACCAGGTCTTCGATGGCGTCGGTGATCGTCTTGCGGAGGGTCGCCGAGCTGCCGCTCCAGGTGTAGACCAGCGGCGTGCCGCCCACCTCCGAGCCCGTGGCGCCGGCGAGCTGCTTCATCTGCGAGTTAGGCAGGCTCGAGGTCCCGATGCCGATCAGGTAGGCGCCCATGCCGTTGGCCGCGGCGATGACGTCGTTGGCGCCCGCGTCCCCCGGGCAGCCTCCTGGGGCCTTGTTGTAGCTGCTGTTGGAGCTGTCCGTGTCGCGCAGGTAGTTGTCCGTCGCGTACACGATGATGGGCAGCGAGTAGTCGCGGAAGCCGTAGCCACCTAGGCTGCCGCCGCCAGCCTTGGAGCTGTCGTAGAACTGCCCGCCTCCGCCGTTGAAGGGGTCGCTGCTGCTGCTCTGGAAGGGCTTCACGTCCGTGGAGCTGTCGTAGCTGTGGCTGCAGTTCTGGTCGTAGCCGGTGCCCGTCAGCGCCTGGTAGAGCGCCTCCATGCCGGACTCGGGGCCGTCGCTGCCGCCGTGCAGCGGGATGCTGTTGAGCTTGGAGTTCAGCCCGCTGACGTCGCTGGTGATCTGGTGCCGCAGCTCGAAGGGCTTGTCGCCGTAGCTGGAGCTGCCGTAGCTGCCGTAGGCGTAGTCGTCGTAGGTCGCCAGCCCGTACTCGGCCTCGGGGATGGTGGTGCTCAGCGTGCTGACGATCTGGCTGAACTCGCTGCCCATCGCGTTGACGGTGCTGCCCATCGAGCAGGTGGTGTCCAGCAGGAAGGCGATGTCGCCCATCTGCACGTTGAGGGTGAAGGCGAACTCGTGCTCGAGCGTGCCGCGCTCCTCGACCGTCACGTACAGCCCCTCGATCACCGAGCCGGCGTCCATGGGGTCGCTGCCGGCGCTGACCTCGGCGCCGTCGGTGAAGCCGTCGCCGTCGCTGTCGTCGTCCCAGGGCGAGGTGCCGTAGGTGTTCAGCTCGTCGACGTCGCTCAGGCCGTCGCCGTCGTCGTCGGTGTCGGCGAAGTCGTAGATCCCGTCGCCGTCGGTGTCGCGGGGCTCCTCGTTCGGGCCGCCCACGCCGCCCTCGATGCTGTCGGGGACGCCGTTGTTGTCGCTGTCGTCGTCCAGGTAGTCGGGCGTGCCGTCGCCGTCGCTGTCCCGTGGCTCGTCATCGTACTGGGTGGTGCCGCCCTCGTACTTGTCGCCGATGCCGTCCCCGTCGCTGTCCTCGTCCTGGAAGTCGGGCGTGCCGTCGCCGTCGCTGTCGGGGGCCACGCAGCCTTCGCCGATCTCGATGTCGTCACGGATGCCGTCGCCGTCGTCGTCCAGGTCCGCGAAGTCGCGCACGCCGTCGCCGTCCAGGTCGTCGCCGCCCTCCTCGGCGTCAGGGCGGCAGTTGTTGTCGCTGTCCAGGTCACGGAAGTCCTCGACGCCGTCCCAGTCGCTGTCCCACGGGAGCGTCAGCTCGTCCGTGTCCCCGGCCTCGTCGATGTCGTCGATGCCGTCGTTGTCGCTGTCGGTGTCGAGGTGGTCGGGCGTGCCGTCACCGTCGGTGTCGACGTCCTCCTCGAGCGGCTGCCCCGAGTCGCCGACCTTGTCGCTGCCGACGAAGCCCTCGTGCATGTCGAGGATGGTGTCGCCATCGCTGTCCACGAAGGTTGTGGTCACCTGGTCGTCCGGCCCGCCGTCGGAGGTGCCGTTGCACCCCAGGGCGAGCAGGACCAGGACAGAGCTGTACATGAGGGGGCTCCAATGGTGCCTGGACAGGCGGCAGGGTAGTCCAGTACCGAGGGCCCCACAAGACCGGAGTGTCGGTGACGATTCACGAGCTGACCCCCGCCGCGACGATGGCGCTCGCGGCGTCCGAGCCGGGCCTGCTGGTCGTGGACTGCAGGGAGGACTTCGAGCTGTCCCGAGCCCGCCTCGGCGAGGGCTCGCCCAGCTGGGTCCATATCCCCCTCGGTCAGCTCGAGGACCGCATCGACGAGCTGGACGCGGGGCTCCCGGTCGTGGTGATGTGCCACCACGGAGCGCGGAGCATGCAGGGCGCCTACGTGTTGCAGCAGCAGGGCTTCCACCGGGTCTGGAGCATGCGCGGCGGCATCGAGCTGTGGGCGACGACTGTGGACAGCCACGTCGGACGCTACTGATGCGGGTGGTCGGGGCCGGCGTGTACGGCGCAACGGCGGCCCTGGAGCTGGTCCGCCGAGGCCACACCGTGGAGCTCTGGGACCCGGGTCCCCTGCCCCATCCGCTCGCTGCGTCCACCGACATCTCCAAGGTCGTCCGGGCCGACTACGGCAGCGACGTCTTCTACACCCAGCGGGGCGAGCAGGCGCTGGCCGGCTGGCGGCGCTGGAACGCCGAGCTGTTCTCCCGCGAGCTCTTCCACGAGCAGGGCTTCCTCATCCTGAGCGCACGGGCGATGCGACCGGGGGGCTTCGAGCACGACAGCTACCAGCTGCTGCGGGCCCGCGGTCACGCGCTCGAGCGCTACGGCGAGGGTTCGGACTTTGCACACTGGCAGGGCATCTCCGATGGCTACCGCAGCCCCTCGGGGGGCTGGGTCGAGTCAGGCGCGGTGGTCGCCGAGCTCGTCGCGGCCGCGGCCGAGGCGGGCGCTCAGCTGGTCGAGCGAGAGGCCACCCTCGAGCAGATCCGGGCCTGGACACGAGCGGGCGAGACCACCCTGGTGGCCGCGGGCGCCTGGACCCCGACGCTC
>CALGIB010000291.1 GCA_937915955.1 uncultured Pseudomonadota bacterium | reverse complement strand
AGCGCGCGGCCGCCCTGGCCGGACTCCAGCGCGTAGATGGCGTGGTCCTGGCGGTCGTAGACCACAAAGCCCGCGGCCTCCGAGCCGGCGTCACGTCGCACGAGCACGCTGACCTGGCTGCTGTCCGTCCAGACCTGGGGCGTCATGTCCCAGCCCTCGCTGTCGAGCCAGGCGTAGCCGACCATCCAACGGGCGCCGTCCTCGTCCTCGATCTCGAAGACCTGCTCGGGCTGGTCCCAGCACGAGATGACGTTGTCGAAGCCCACCTCGGGGGCCTGGTCCCAGTCCCGCTCGATGACGCGGCCGCGCAGCTCGAAGCTGTCGGCGCCGAGCTCGGCCTCGCTCAGCTCGGCGTCGGTGCCGAGGCAGACCACGGACGTGCCCGTGAAGCCCGCCACGCCGGGGCTGATGCCCGGGCCGATGGAGCCGTCACCCCAGAGGCTGCTGCCCAGCAAGGCGCCGCCGACGAAGGTGCAGCCGGAGCTGAGGGCGAGGGAGGCGGCCAGGGTGCCGAAGGCGGTCAGCTTGAGGGTGCGCATCAGGGAGTCTCCTACCGGTGGGTGCCGGACTGGGGGGATGCCGGACCTTGAGCAAGGCCCGTGCCAACCCCGAAGGTGTCCTGTTCATGGGGATCCTTCAGATCCTCGCCGAGAAATCCACGACATCGGTGTCAGAGCAAACAGCCCGAGCAGGAGCCCCAGGACGGCCCACAGCCACAGGGTCCAGCGCCAGGAGGGCGCGTACCGCAGCTCCACCTCGTGCGGCCCGGGCTCCAGCACGAGCCCGCGGAAGTCGTGATCCACCCGCAGGACCTGGGCGGGCTGGCCGTCGACGCTGGCCTGCCAGCCCGGGTACCAGGTGTCCGCGACGATCAGCAGCCCCCGGGCGTCGAGCTCGACCCGGGCGCGGAGCAGCTCGTCGCGGTCCTCGAGCAGCTGGACGCTGGAGGCCTGCAGCGAGCAAGGAAGATCCACGCTCTCCGTGGTGATGGCCAGGCGCTCGGGGTCGGCCAGGAGCAGCTCCGGGAGCCCGCCGGTCTGCGCGCAGCCCACCACCCGCAGGCGCCCCAGCGGACGCAAGAGCTGGTAGATCCGCACGGGTCCGTCTTCTCGGACCAGCTCGAAGCCCGGGCCAAGCTCGTGCGTCGTCAGGACGTGCCCCAGCGCGAAGCGGCGGGCGACGTCGAGGTTCTCCTGGAGCTGCCGGACCTTGATGATGCCGTGCTCGCGACCGACGTCGAGCCCCGAGACCGCGAGCAGCTCCTCGTGCCGGGGGAGAAGCAGGGGCGAGAGCACGATGACGTCGCGGGTCCCCCAGAGCAGGCCGAGGGAGGCGGACATCAGCTGCGAGTCCAGCTCGGGCGGCTGGACGCGGTCGACCACGGTGCTGCGGAGGGGGCTCGTGCTCAGCAGACGCGCCGCCTCGGGAGGCGAGGCGACCTCGGGCGAGAGCCGAGGGTTGTAGCCGTAGAGCGTCGCGGAGAGGTCCAGCGCCAGGACCAGCAGCAGGCCTGGGCGGAGGCGAGGCCCTCCCCAGCGCGCCAGGCCCGCCACGGTGGCCAGGGTGAGAGCGGGCAGCAGCAGGCCCCAGCTGCCGTCGAAGCGCATGCCGTCCAGGAAGGCGGCGGCGCGCTCGGGCTGGTCGGCCAGCGCCGACGTGAGCGGACCCTCCACCAGGGGAAGCAGCCCCAGCCCGGCCAGTCCGCCGCCCAGCAGCAGGACCAGGGCCACGGCCGACCAGCGAAAGAGGCGCTCCCGCTCCTGCTCCAGGCTGTCGAAGACCCCGCTGGCCAGCACCAGGCAGGCCAGGGTCAGCAGCAGCGAGAAGCGCACGGGGAAGCGGAAGTGGTCCATCCCGGGGAGCAGGCGAAGCAGCGCGTAGAGCGGCGTGTAGCGCCCCAACATCAGCAGGAAGGCGCCGCCGGCCAGCCCCTTCCAGAGCCACTGGCCGCGCCTTCGCAGCGAGATCGCGGCCAGCAGAACGACCGGCAAGCCCAGATAGAACAGGTCCTCCCAGTGGGTCTCGCCCGTGCCGAAGTAGGCGGCGCCCTTGTGTACGTAGGTCAGCGCGATGTCGGCGGGGCGCTCCCAGCCCCAGAAGCGCGGCAGGACACCGTTGATGGCCTCCCAGGGCGGCAGGGAGCCCATCCCCGCGAAGGCGGGGTCGACCCCACCCTCCCGAGCCGAGAAGCCCACCAGCTCCCAGGTGGCCAGGAGCTGGGGCGAGGCGACCGCCAGCCCCGCCAGAGCCCCGAGCCCCGCCCAGAGCAGGCTGATCGGTAGGTCCCGTACACGGGAGAGGAAGACGACCAGCGCCCCGAGCAGCGCGATGACCGCGACCTGCGGGTGGCCCGCCAGCAGCACCGCGGCGACCGCCAACCCGAACAGGGCGCCCCGCTTGGGGCGCGAGAGATCCCAGGCAAGCCCGAGCAGCCAGGGCGTCCAGGCCGCCACCGCGTGCATGCCCGCGTAGGTGACGTGGGCGACCAGGAATCCTGAGAGCGAGAAGCCCAGGCCGATCAGCGCCGAGGCCGACCAGCTGCGGCCCAGCTGCCGCCCCAGCGAGAGGCCTCCCAGCGCAGCGAACACCGCGTGGAGGAGCAGGCTGGCGGTCAGCGCGAGCTCCGACGGCAGCAGGAACCCGAGCAGGATGTTCGGCGGGTAGAGCGCGCCCACCTGACCGTCGGCCATCAGGGGGAAGCCCGCGCCGGCGTCCCTGGACCAGAGCGGGACCTCGCCCGAGGCCCAGCGCCCGGCCGCCCAGTGCCTCCAGGGGTGGTGGTGGTGCCGCAGGTCATGCACCCAGTGGATGCCCTGCCCGACGACGGCGTCCGGAGCCTGGATCAGGACCGCGGCGCTCAGACACAGAGCGGCCACGAGGCCCTGACGGCGCGCTGTCACCGGTCCACGTACCCGAGGGCTTCCAGCGCCGCCTGGGTCGAGGCGTCCGCCCGCCCGCCGCAGCCCTTGCGGACGAAGCTGTCCGTCCGCTCTCGGGCAGCCGCCACCGCGCCGGGCTGTCCGGACGAGAGGTCGTTGAGCTCCACGGGATCCGCGACCAGATCGAAGAACAGCTCCTGGCCCCGGTCGACGTCGAAGAGGAACTTCACGCGGCCCTCGGAGTCGGCGACCTCGGCGGGGTCCTGCCCCTCGCGCGGGGCCACCGAGGAGGCGGTGCGCAGCCCCAGCAGGCAGCCGGCGTCGAGCGCGCTGGTCTTGCGCCCGAGCAGGTCGACCACTGGGCTCTTCTTCTCCAGGCCGTTCGAGAAGCGCCGCAGATCCACGCCGTACTTGCTCTTCAGCGGGTCCAGCTTGATGTACTTCAGCAGCGTAGGCGCGACGTCCATGATCCGTACTTGCTGAGGAACTTCACGGATATAGGGCTTGTATCCTGGAAGCCACATGAGCATCGGGATGCGCACGGACTCGTCCCACAGGCCGTGGTGCTCGAAGTAGACCTCGTGCTCACCCAGCTGCTCGCCGTGGTCGGCGACCAGGACGATCAGGGTGCGCTCGCGCAGCCCTCGCTCCTCGAGCAGGTCAAGCAGGCGACCGACCAGGCGGTCGGCGTCCTCTACCTCAAGCGCGTACAGGCGGGACAGCTCAGCGACCTCGTCGATGCTGTAGCTCCGCGCCGGATCCTCGAGGATCTGGCGGTGGTCCAGCGCGGCGTCGGGCGCCTCGTAGGGCGCGTGCGGCTCGAAGAGGTGCACCCATACGAACCAGGGGTCCTCGCCCCGATCCTCGATCCAGGCCTCGGCCAGGTCCAGCGTGCCGTCCCCGTCCCGCTCGAGCAGCCAGGGCACCAGCTGGGGCTGGCGGGTCGCCATGACGCCGGCCAGCAGCTGCTGCACGAGGAGGATCTGGCTGGCTCCGCGGATGGGCGCGAAGTCGTCGTCGTAGAGCTGGAAGCCCTGGTCCAGGTTCGTGCGGCGGTTCACCGCGTAGCTGCTCAGGAAGGCGCCTGTGGCGTAGCCCTCGTCCTCGAGCCGCTCGGCCAGAGTGGTGTGGCCGAGCGCCAGGCTGTCCGCGTTGCTGAGGACCTCATGGCTCTGGGGAGGCAGGTTGGTGAACAGCGAGGCGTGCGAGGGCGCGGTCTCGGGGGTGGGCACCACCGCGTCGAGGAAGACCACGCCGCCGTCTGCGAGCGAGTCGATGTTGGGGGTCTGCGCCCGTCCCTGCCCGTAGATCGAGACGTGGTCCCGTCGCAGCGTGTCCACCGTGATGATCAGGACGTTGGGATCGCCCCGCAGCGCCTGGCTGCTGCCGAACTGGCGGCTGTCCGCGATCAGCGCCGAGATGCCCACCATGCCCAAGGCCATGAGCAGCGACGCGCTGGTCCAGCCGAGCCGGCTCTCGGCCCCGATCTCCTCGCGCCGGGCCCAGTAGCCAGCGTTGAAGAACACCACGCCGGACACGCCGATGGGGCAGGCGGCCATGGCCAGGACCGCCCAGACGCTGCGGCCGTCGTGGTGCATCTGCAGCGCCGTGTGCCACAGGAAGAAGCCCGCCAGGAGCAGGGCCGTGCCGGCCAGCCCGACCGCATACGCCCGGGAGTCCATGAGCTTGCGACCGATGAGCTGCACGACCAGTCCGGGCAGAAAGCCGGCCCCCAGCGCGACAAGAGCGCCACAGCCGATCGAGAGCAGGCCCAGGGCCAGCGTGTCCGTCAGGGACAGCCTCAGCTTGAGCATCGAGACGACCTGGACCATCTCGAAGCCACCCGCCAGGAAGCCCAGCCCCAGCGAGAGCTGGAGGATCCGCAGCCAGCGGAGCGAGGGTTTGCGGAGCGCCTGCATCGGGCCTCTTCATAGCCCAGCGACGTGCAGGGAGCGGGCTACGGTGAGCAAGTGGAGCTGAGACGCCGATGATCGGGGACCGACGGGCCCAGGAGCACCGGCTGGACCTGAACCTGGGCATCGACACGCTCTGGAGGACCAGCCTGGAGCTGGGCTTCGGGGGGACGCGCCGCACCTACCGCCAGGGCGACGACGACGCGCACATCAGCCTGCTGCCGACGGCCTCGGCCGCCCTGGAACTGCGGCTGCTCGAGGTGGTCTACTGGCGCATCAGCGGCGAGGTCGGGGTGCGCTACGAGCTGCTGCGGACGACGATCTGGGCCAACGGGGTCGACATCACCCTGCGGTCCGTGGGCACCGAACCCATCGAGGAGCTCGGGCTCGAGCTCCAGCCGGCCAGGGAGGAGTTCGAGGTGGAGCTGATGACCCACAGCTGCGCCAACTGGGCGGTCACCGAGCCGGGCTGCGAGGTCAGCCTGCGTCTGCGGTCCCGACCGGTGGGCGAGGGGGTGTCGAAGACGGGGCTGGTGATCACCAGCGACGACCCCTAGCAGGACCGGGAGATCGTCGTCCTCACTGGCGAAGGCCTGGGTCGAGACGCCGGATCCTGAGACGCACCAGTGCTTCTGGGAGGCGGACGTGCCCATCCTCGGGGTCAAGGACCGCTGCGACGAGCTCCTCATCGCGTGCGTGCCGCCTGCGGACTCCAACGAGTGCCAGCACATCGAGGAGCTCTCTGTCGTCGTACAGGACGAGTCGGGCCACCAGAACTGGGACTCCCGTCGGCCGGTGATGTGGGCCGAGGACGAGGATCCCGTCCGCTGATCAGCCGACGAAGGCCGCCGACAGCCCCAGGACGACCGCCACCAGGCCCATCGAGATCAGCGCCCAGCCCGGCCAGGACCGCAGCAGCTCCAGGAAGACCGCCCCGACGACGGCGATCTTGAGCAGGCTGATCCCGGCGAGGACCCAGGCGCCGGCGCCGTCCTCGGTGAGCCACCAGCTCAGCAGCGTCAGGCCCACCAGGCCCACCACCGCGACCCGCGCGAGCGCCACCCGGCTCATGGCGCCATCAGATAGAGCAGCGGAAACAGCAGCAGCCAGACCACGTCGATCAGGTGCCAGTAGGCGGCCCCGGCCTGGACCGCGAGCAGCCCCTCGCCCTCGCCAGAGCGCGCACGCCAGGCCTGCCAGGCCAGCCAGCCGAAGCCCCCTACCCCGACCACGACGTGCCCCAGGTGCAGGCCGGTCAGGAACAAGTAGCTGAACCAGAAGCGGCTCTCGGACAGCGACACCCCGGACAGCTCGGGGCTGGCGTACTCGCCGATCTTGTTCGCCGTGAACAGCAGGCCCGAGGCCGCTGTGCCCAGGAACCAGCCGGCGCCCGCGCGTCCCCGGCCCGCCTCGCAGGCCAGCACGCCCTCGTAGGCGGCCCAGCTCCCCAGCAGCAGCACCGCCGTGCCCAGCGTCGCGCTGTCGACGTGCAGCCGAGCCTGCCCTTCGAGCATCACCTCGGCCGAGCCCACCCAGCCCCACGCGTGATGCAGCAGGAAGAGCCCGAAGGTCAGCACCTCGACCGCCATGAACACCCAGACGGCGGTCCCGCCGGTCAGCGGCAGCCAGCGCTCGGCGCGAGAACTCAAGGGACCTCCAAGTCTACTGACTAACCTCGAACCACCTGCCCTTCCCTGCGCCAGAACAGGAGCTATGGTCCTGCCATGCGCCGCATCGACCACCCCCTCAGCGTCGAGGAGCTGACCGCCGGCTCGGTCTTCGAGCTGCACGACCGCGGCCGGACCTACACGATCACCGTGCCCGCCGGGGCCCGCTTCGGCACCACGCTGCGGCTGGGCGAGCTGCTGGTGAAGCTGATCCGCCGACCGCCGCCGAAGGTCTGCGAGCAGGAGCAGGTCCAGGAGATCCTGCTGGCCGAGAGCACCGTCGAGGAGATGGTGGATCTGCTGGTCCGCAGCACCTCCGAGAACCTCGAGTTCGCCGGCACCTGCCGCCTTCGCCCGCCGGCGGACCACGAGCTGGCCGGCCTGGACCAGGTCCAGCCTGAGCGCGTCTGGGTGATCGAGGGCTTCACCCTGCACCACAAGGGCCAGCCCGAGCGGGTCAAGGTCCCCCAGCGCGACGGCAGCCCCCTGGACTGGCACACGCACCCGGGGCTGCGCGGCGGCTTCGCCG
>CALGIB010000290.1 GCA_937915955.1 uncultured Pseudomonadota bacterium | reverse complement strand
GGTTGTTGGGCAGACCCACAGCCATGAGGTGGGCCAGCTCGCTGAACTCCTTGCTCGGAGCCTGCAAGTGCTCCGGGAGGTGGGCGTACCGGAAGAACTGGAGGAGGTGCTTGACCTCTTCGTTGCCTGTCATGTCTGCTCCCTTGTGTGCCAACTGTCATACTTCGGCGAGTGACGGCTGGCAAGCTACTTCTACAGCATCATCTCCTCGGGAAGCTCAACAACCGGCGACCAGCTCGAAGCCCAGGGCGTAGAGCATCTCTCCCTGGGCGCTCATGTGGGGACGTCTTGGAGGTAGGGCACGTGAGCTGGCTCTTCCTCTTCGTCTGGGAGGTGTGCCCAAGTCTTGCGGGAGTGGATGAGCGAGATCGTGCTGTGCCAGACGCCAAAGAGGTCTCCGATTTCCTGCTGACTCATCTTCCCCTGCAACCGGCGGATCTCATGCACATCCTCCGCGGTGAGTTTAGCGTTGCCGTGGTTCTCTCCTCGCTGGGCCGTTCCATGCGCGACCATCTCCTCCATGTTCTCCTGGTGGGTTGCCCAGCGAAGATGGTTCGGATTGACACACCCCTCGTGTCCCTTGCCGCAGGAATGAGCTGCTTCGTGTTTCGGGGTTGGGGGAGGGCCGTGAACAGCCCTGCACACGCGGCGAGACACGATGGTGCTTCGCGCCTCACTCCCTGTGTGGAGGACGGCATAGCCCTGACATCTCCCGTAGGGCCACGGCAAGCACTCGTCGCCCGCATAGCTCAAGACCGTCTCTCGAAGGTATCGCTCCGGCTCCCCTGGCGAGACTCGACCTCCGAGAGGGTCTCCGTGTCTTCTCCGGCGCTGATAATGACTGCTGCACAAGTCACGAGCTGCTGCCTCCCGTTTGCACCCTTCGATCTTGCAGGCAGCAGCCGGCGAGCCCCTCGGGCGAATGAGGAGCAGGAGGGGGTCCCCGTGCTTCCTCCATCTTTTGTAGTGGGTCGCGCAGTAGCCTCTCGACGCGTGGGGTTTGCTGCACTCTGGGACTGAGCAGACGCCCCGAACCTTGGCCGCACCCACCAAGGGGTCTCCTCGGACTCGCCACCGCTCGTAGTGCAGGCTGCACCACCCACGAGCCAAGACCTTCTTCTCGCAGCCCTCGACAGAGCAGACCCGGCTCACAGCATCATCTCCTCGGGAAGCTCAACAACCGGCGACTCTGCCAGGACCTCCTCCAGCCCGACCGGGTCGTTCTCCTCGAAGTGCTCGATGATGGCGTCTGCGATGGTCGCTCCGTAGGTCTCCCGCTGACCCTCGTTGGGCACATGCCGAAGGTTGCACCAAGGGAAGAGCATGTGGTCCCTCCAGACACCAGCGACCAGAAGCTGGGACTCGCCCCTGGCCTTCCTGCCACGGAAGACAGCCCGTGCTCGGATGGGCAGGAGAATCACCTTCCCGTCTCGCTCGAAGGTGGTCTCGACCCACGGCGAGTAGCGGTAGAGAGTCCTCTTTCGCCGGCTCACGACTCGCTCGGCTTGGGCGGTGGGGGCTTGAGCCCGTAGTGATCCGCGTACCAGCCACTTCCCTTGAGCGAAAAGTTGCTGGGGGCGATGATCTTCTTGAGCTTCGGCTCTTTGCACACCGAGCAGATCACCATCGGGCGGTCGCTCATGCGCTGGTGGTGCTCTTCTTCCTCGCCGCAAGCCTCGCAGCGAAACACGTAGATGGGCATGTCAGACCCTCCTCATCATCAAGTCGAAACAAGGTTCAGGTTCAGCCGTCTCGGCCAGCAGTTCCAGCAGCGAGGGCTCCCGCACTCCTCGCAGGTCAACCCGGCGACGAGCTGCTCGACGGGTGTTGGCCTGTTCTGGATCGAACCCCAGATCCAGACCGACCCGCTGTCGTTGTCGTCACTCACTTGCGAGTTCCGGGCTGACGTAGTCAGGGTAGGGACAGGCCACGTAGAGAAGCGTCTTCCCCGTCCCCTTCATGTAGTGAGCCTTGCAGACCGGACAGTCCCGATTCCTGCTGTCTTCTGCGGATGGAGGAGGCGGCCCCTCCCACCCGCACTGCCGACAGGCCACGACCCAGGGGTAGGGCTCCTCGCAGGTCTTCAGCCGATCTGCGCTGATGAAGTAGGTCGAGCCCGTGCTTCTGACGTAGGTGTTGTGTACTTCGGACAGCAGCTCTGGGGGTGTCGGGCCCTCACCCATGCGGCTGGTGTAGGTCCCCCACTTCAGGTCCGGCTCCCACATGGCGACGAAGCGGAAGGGCGGCTTGCCCTTCGCTCCCATCCACTTCATCTCGTGGATGACGCCGGTCGCTCCCGCCCTGAGCGAGTCGTCCGGCCCGTAGGCGTTGCCGGGAGTCAAACTCTCGTCCTGGTAGTAGCCGCGGGTCAGGACAGCACGATCTCCCTCCTTGACGTGGCAGAAGGAGTAGAGCCCTTCCCGCTCCTCTCGCAGGGTCTTGATCTGGGAGCGGAGCCGAGCTGTGTCGATCTTCCCGAGCATCCCCAGCATCTCTTCGATCTCCATCATCCCTCCTCCTTGGCCACGCGGGCCAGATGTTCAAGTGGGCTCAGGGGCTGTCCGATGCTGCACATCGCCGTGGAGTGCTCGGACCCGTTCCTCCCTTCCCAGTAGACCAGGGCGTCGAGGTCGACTTCTCCTGTCTTCTTGGTCCGAGCCACGGCAGTCATGGTGACCTCGAAGTCTCTCGGGACCTCCCAGATGCAGGAAGGGCTCTCCACGTGGGCTCCCTTCTTGACGAGGATCTTGTCCCCCACCACCGGCATCCACGGTTTCATTCCGGCTCCTTCGAGACCTTCGCTTGAGCCCGCAGAGTAGCAAGACGGCCTTCCGGCACCATCACTCTTCCCCACCTCCCCTCCGGCTGTCGGAAGCACAGCACCCGCTCACCGTCCGGGTAGGTCGCCAGAGCGAAGAGGTTCTCCTCCTCGAAGAAGGACAGGCCGCCGACCAGAACCTCCTTGGCCTTCGGATCAACTGTTGGCCCGGTCATGTCATGCCAGAGGGACACGCGGAGCAGCGCCTGGGCCAGTCGGAAGGACAGGTCGTTGCTCACTTGCCTTCCAGAGTTTCGAGGATGGCCTCGCTTCGGCCAGGGGATCCCGCCCAGTCCTCAAGCATCGCGTCGTAGTCAGCGTCGTCGTGGTTGCCCTCGAACCCGCCGTGCCGTAGACACGCCTCGTGGATGATCAGGTCGGCCTGCGCCACCTCCTGTAGCAGCACCTTGAGCCGCTCGATCTCCTCTCGTGCTGCTTCCAGCTCGGAGACGGTCCACTCCTCGGGGTTGCGAGTGCCAGGCTCATAGCCCAGGGCGACGATGCGCTTGAACAGTGCGGGGATCATCAGTCTTGTCCTGTCTTGGCGATCTTCCTCGCCGTTGCTTCTGCCGCGCTGGGATGCACTCCCAGCGACAGCTGATGGTTCAGGACGGCGTAGTAGGTCGAGGCCCTCTTGAGCCACGTCCCGAAGGCGATTCCGACCCCAAATCCGACCGTTCCTGCCACCAGCTCCAACCACATCTTTCCGCCGCTCCTGTGACAACTGTCATACTACGCGGACAGGTCAAGAGCCAGAAGAATCCGCTGCCCAGGACAGGATTTCCAAGGGAGTCGACGACCCGATGTACCAGAGCCCTCGGTCGCTCTCCCGGATCGCTCCTTCGGCCTCCAGCTGCATCAGCAGGAAGTTGAAAGAAGGAGGCCTGAACTCGATCTCTTCCCACACTTCTCGGAGGAGGTCGAGGTTGGAGATGCCGACGTTGCCCCGGTCCTTCTGGACAGCCCTGCGGCGCAGGACGGCGATGATGGCCTTCTTTGCCTTCGCTCCATCAGCCCTGATGGATGCTGCCCGTTCCTGAGTCATGCGCGGGTTCAGGTTGCTCACGACTTCGCCTTGAAGCTGTGCCGCCCGTAGCAGC
>CALGIB010000289.1 GCA_937915955.1 uncultured Pseudomonadota bacterium | reverse complement strand
ATGGTCGGCTACCCCTGGGAGACCCGCGAGGACGCCTACGAGACCCTGGATCTCGCGCGCTACCTGATGCACGAGGGGCTGGCCCACCACCTCCAGGCCACGGTGGTCATGCCCTACCCCGGCACCCCGCTCTTCGAGCTCTGCCAGCGCAACGGCTGGATCCGCTTCGAGGAGACCGAGTACGAGCGCTACGACATGACCGAGCCGGTCTGCGTGCTCACGGACATGAACCAGGAAGAGGTCGTGCAGATGGCCGGGCAGTTCTACAAGCTGTTCTGGCACCCGAAGTTCCTGGCGCGGCAGCTCACCGAGATCCGCAGCCCCGAGGACCTGGACTACGCGATGCGCGGGGCCAAGGCCATCTGGGGACACATCAAGGACTTCGCGCACATCCGCGGGGACGACTACGTGAGCGCCGCCAAGTAGAGGCCCCCAGGAGCTGTCATGGAGATCCATCGCGTCGGCCTGCTGACCGGGGGCGGCGATGCCCCCGGCCTCAACGCCGTCATCCGTGCCTTCGTCAAGCGCGCCGTCGGCCAGCTGCGCTGGCAGGTCGTGGGCATCGAGGACAGCTTCAACGGCATCCTCGAGCGGCCGTTCCGCACCATGGAGCTCAGCCCGAAGAGCTGCGCCGGGCTGCTGGCTCGAGGCGGCACGGTGCTGGGCACCACGAACAAGGGGGACCCCTTCGAGCACGGACCAGACAGGGTGGACCGCAGCGCCGACGTCGCGGAGGTCTGCGAGGAGCTGGGGCTCGAGGGTCTGGTCGTCATCGGCGGCGACGGCACCCAGAAGATCGGCCTGCGCCTGATGGAGGAGCGCGGCATCCCGGTGGTCGGCGTGCCCAAGACCATCGACAACGATCTCTCGGCCACCGACCAGACCTTCGGCTTCCAGTCTGCGGTCGAGGTCGCCACCGACGCCCTGGACCGCCTGCACAGCACCGCCGAGTCCCACGACCGCGTCATCGTGCTCGAGGTCATGGGGCGGGACGCGGGGCACATCGCCTTGCACGCGGGCATCGCCGGGGGCGCGGACTGCATCGTCATCCCAGAGATCCCCTACGACGTCGATCGGCTCCTGCACAAGATCGACGAGCGGCGCGCCAAGGGCCGCTTCTTCACCTTGATCATCGTGGCCGAGGGCGCCCACTGCGCCAAGGGAAACGGCGCCCAGCACATCCGCCCCCACGGCCTGGGCACCATCCGCATCGGCGGCCCCTCGCTGCTGATCGCCCAGGCGCTGACGGAGCGGCGAGAGCTGGACGTCCGCGTGACGGTGCTGGGTCACCTGCAGCGGGGCGGATCCCCGATCGCCTACGACCGCATCCTGGCCACGCGCTTCGGCGTCGCGGCCGTGGAGCTCATCCAGCAGGGCAGGTGGGGCCAGATCACCGTGCTCCGGAACGGCAGCGTGATCGGTGTCCCGATCCACGAGGCCGTGGCCACCTACCGACAGGTCGATCCCCAGGGCGAGCTCGTGCGCACCGCGCGGGCGGTGGGCATCGAGTTCGGCGGCTGACCTACTCGGGGCCGACGTCCTCGACGGGCTCGGGGTGCTCGCCGTCCTGAGGCTCGCCGTCGCGCAGCAGCTCCTGCTGACGATGGACGCGCTCAGCGCCGGTGACCAGCCCCGGGTGGTCCACCTCGCCGGCCTCGACCAGGCGCACCACCTCGCGGCCGAGCTTCTGGTACAGGCGCTCCAGGTCGCGCCTGGCCTGGTACTGCTCCAGCCGACCGCGGCCCTGCTTGGCGACGCGTCGTCCGCCCGAGCGCAGCACGCCGAAGATCGCCCCGACCGCCTCGCCGACCAGCGGGGCCAGCTCCTCTGCCAGGGTCGGTCCCTCGCCCGTGGGGCCCTCGATTCGAGGCTCCTGGGTCGAGGCCTGGGGCTCGTCGCTGGACTCCGGGGACCCTGCCTTCTCTTCATCGACCGGCATGCGCACTCCTCGGCAAGCCTCTAGCTTCCTGAGCGGATAGGCGCCGCCCATGTTCCTCGTCACCGGCGCGACCGGCCGACTCGGTGGGTGCGTCGTTCGCCTCCTGCGTCAGGCCGCCATGGACGTCCGAGCCCTGGTTCGACCGGGCTCCGAGTACTTCTGGCTCAACGACACGGGCTGCGACTACTTCTTCGGTGACCTGCGGCAAGCGCGCTCGCTGAGCCGCGCTTGCCGGGGCGTGCGCTACGTCGTGCACGCCGCCGGGATCGAGGTCGAGAGCACGGACAACCACCACAGCGTGGTCACGCTGCAGGGCACCATCGACCTGATCGACGCGGCCGTGAAGCGCGGCATCGAGCACTTCGTGATGTTCAGCTGCGTCGGCGCGGATCGGGGCTTCGCCAACCCCCACTTCGACTGTCTTGGCAAGGCCGAGGAGCACCTGGTGGCCTCGGGCCTGCGCTACACCATCCTCCGCTGCCCCGCCTTCACCGAGGACCTGGCTGAGTCGGCCCGTCTTCTAGCCGAGGGCAAGCCCTGGCGCATGTGGGGCAGCCCAGACGGGCGCATCGCTCCGCTCTCGCGGCGGGACGCGGCGATCTTCGCGCTGGTCAGCCTGGACAAGGCCCATGACCGGATCCTGGACCTGGGCGGCCCCGAGTCGCTGAGCACCGAGCAGGCCGTGGCCCGCGCTTGCGCCGCCGCGGGCGCCCAGCCCACGCAGGTGCAGTGGTTCGGGGGCGTGAAGTCCAAGGCGGCAGGCCTCGCGGCCCGCGCCCTCGGTCGGCGCTGGAAGCACTGGATCGAGCGGCAGGCCCTGCTCTACGGCCAGGACCTGGCGGTGGACGGTCCGGCGCTGGCCAGCTCGCTCGGGCTGCCCTTGACTCCCCTCGATCAGGCCCTGGCCGAGCACCTGGCAGCCGAGCGACTGGGCGCGGATCCCGAGGACCGCGAGGAGCGCGTGGTCCACAGGCAGTTCCAGGCCACCGTCTACAGCCCCGGAGAGGGCGCCTGGGACGACCTGCCCGAGGGCCCGCTGCGCGAGGTCGACTGAGCCGAGTCGGTCTGCTGCTGGACTGCACCGCGCTGACCCTTTAGGGTCGGGCCACTTCGAGGTGACCCATGGACTGGACCCAGCTCGCCCCCATCGGCATCCTGCTCGCCGTGGTGGTCATCGTCCTGATGCGCCTGCCCA
>CALGIB010000288.1 GCA_937915955.1 uncultured Pseudomonadota bacterium | reverse complement strand
AGAACGACGAGACGCCCCCCGGCCTCCTCCGCCGGGGGACGCCTCAGTCGAAGCGCCTCACCACTTCTTGCGGCTTCTCACCAGGTTCTCGGCGTCCTCGGGCGTCAGCGGCCGGGCGAAGAAGTAGCCCTGGCCGTAGCGCGCGCCCATGTCGCACAGCAGCTGCCGCTGCAGGTCGGTCTCGATGCCCTCGGCGACGGTCGCCATGCCCAGGGAGTCGGCCAGGGCGAGCATCGTGCTGACGAACTCGGGGTCCTGGCCGTCGCCGCCCATGCGCATCACGAAGCTGCGGTCGATCTTGAGCTGGTCGATGGGGAAGCGGTGCAGGTAGGACAGGGAGCTGTAGCCGGCTCCGAAGTCGTCCAGGTGGATGCGCACGCCGCGGTCCCGGAGCTCCTGGAGCATCGTGGCCGCGCCGTCGGCGTTCTCGATCAGCGCGGTCTCGGTGAGCTCCAGCGCCAGCTGCTCGCCCGCTAGCCCGGACAGGGCCAGCGCCCGCTCGACCTGCTGTACGAAGTCGGGCTGACGCAGCTGGCGGCTGCTGACGTTGACGCTCAGGGTCAGAGGCGGGCCGAGCTCGGGCAGCTGGGCGAAGAAGTGGGTGGCCTCGGTCAGCACCGAGGCGCCGATCGCGTTGATGACGCCGGTCTCCTCGGCCTCCTCGATGAAGGTGCAGGGGCTCAGCAGCCCCTGACCGGGGCGCTGCCAGCGGACCAGGGCCTCGAAGCCGACGAGCTGCCCTGTGTCGAGCGCGACGATGGGCTGGTAGTGGACGCGAAACTCCTCGCGGTCGACCGCGCGTCGCAGCCCGGTCTCGAGCTCCAGTCGAGCCATGGCCCAGCGATGCAGCTGGTCGTCGAAGACCTCGAAGCGGCTCTTGCCCAGGCGCTTGGCCTTGTACATGGCCGTGTCGGCGTCGCGGATCAGGTCCTCGGGCCGGTAGTACTCGGTGGTGCCCATGCAGATGCCGATGCTGGCGCTCGTGAAGACCTCGCGACCCTGCACCTGGAGGGGGGTGGCCAGCGCCGTGGCGATGCGCCCGGCGATCTGGGTCGCGTCGTCCTGATCCACGGCCTCGAGCAGCACGGCGAACTCGTCCCCTCCGAGGCGAGCGACGGTGTCGTCGGGGCGCACGCAGAGCCGCAGGCGCTCGGCCACGCTGACCAGGAGCTGATCGCCTACGAGGTGGCCCAGGCTGTCGTTGACGATCTTGAAGCGATCCAGGTCCAGGAAGAGCACGGCGAAGCGCGGACCGTCTCGGCGCTGGCCCCGACGGATGGCCTGCTCCACGCGGTCCAGCAGCAGGCTGCGGTTGGGCAGCCCGGTGAGCTGGTCGTGAAGGGCCTCGTGCAGCAGCAGGTCGGCGGCGGCGCGCTGGGCCGTGATGTCGCTGAGAGAGCCCGCGATTCGGAGCTGACCGTTGCGTCGATCGGCCTTTCCCCGCGCCATCATCCAGCGCCAGGTGCCCCTCTCGTCGCGCACCCGGTGCTCCTGCGTCAGGGCCTCGGTGGTGCCGGCGATGTGCTCGCGGACGGCGGCCAGCAGCGGTTCGATGTCATCGGGATGCACCCGCATCCACCAGTCCTGGGGCGTGCTGATCGACCTGTCCGTCGGGATGCCCAGCAGCTCGCACCAGCGTGGGGAGACGTGCAGCGTCTGGTCGTCGACGTGCCAGTCCCAGATGCCGTCCTGAGCCCCCTCGAGCGCGCGCTCGTAGCGCTCCTGGCTCTCCCGGAGCTCCCGCTGGAGGGCCGAGCGCTCCACGGCGTAGCGCAGGGCCCGGCGCACCAGCTCGGGCTCGAGCGTGCGCTTGAGCAGGTAGTCCTGGGCTCCCGAGCCCACCGCCTCGAGCGCCACGCTGGCCAACTCCATGCCGGACTGCACCACGATCGGCACCTCCGGCGCGGCGGCGTGGGCGCGGTGGAAGGTCTCGATGCCCTGGCTGTCGGGCACGTGCAGGTCCAGCAGGACGACGTCGAAGTCGCCCTCGTCCAGGGCCGCCAGGGCCTCGTCCAGGGTGCCGACGTGCAGCACGTCGAAGCCTCCCAGCCGGTCCTCGGACAGCCAGTGGAGGAGGCGCGCGGCTTCTGCCTCGCCATCCTCCAGGATGAGGACCCGTAGCTCTTTACGTGTCAATGGTTCCATCGGATCTGAATACCAGATTTTTCGTGCTGAGCTAGGCGGATCCGGGATCTTTCTTTTTCAGGCGTGGGAAGGCACCGCAAACTGGAAGGTGCTGCCTCCGTCCCCGGAGTCCACGGCGATCCAGCCGCCGCGTTGCTCGACCAGTCGCTTGCAGATCGCCAGGCCCAGTCCGTGGCCGCCCGTCGGCCCCTTCTGCCATGCCTCGAAGAGGCGCTCGGCGTCCTGGCGCGAGATGCCCGGGCCGTTGTCCCGGACCGAAAAGACCACCTGCTCGCCTCGCCGCTCGGCGCTGATGTGGACGACCGGAGGGTCCTGGCCGTAGCGGAGCGCGTTGCCGACCAGGTTCTGGAGCAGCTGGAGCAGCTCGGTCGGCGGCAGCCCTACCCGAGGCAGGGGCTCGCGTTCGACCTGGGCCCCCTTGTCCCGGATCAAGGCGTCCAGGTTGGCCAGGGCCTCGTCCAGGACCTCGTCCGCGGCGGTGCCGTCCTGGAGTGTCGGCTCGTCCTCTCGGTCGGGCAGCAGGTCACGGACCAGGCGCTGCATCGAGCGCAGCTGCTGCGCCACCTGGTCCAGAGCAGGGTCCTGGGGGTGTTTGGCCTGCTCGAGGCGGAGCAGCGCGCTCCGGAGCGGCGCCTGGAGGTCGTGGGCGACGGTGTGGGCGTAGTGGAGCGCGCCCTCGCGCTGCGGGGGAGGCTCGGCGGGCTCGGCTTGCTGTTGGTAGCGCAGCTCGGTCAGCTCCTGCCCCAGCCGCTCGGCCTCGCTGATGTCCACCAGCAGGCCGTCGATGCCCTGGCCCGAGGTGCGGGCCGTGAGCTGGTACCAGGCGTCCCCGACCCGGAGGCGGCGGTCGAGGGCCTGCTCGGCGAGGGCCTCTCGCACCTGCTCGAGCGCGTGCAGCGCCTCGAAGGCCGCGTTGGCCTGGAGCAGCT
>CALGIB010000287.1 GCA_937915955.1 uncultured Pseudomonadota bacterium | reverse complement strand
CACCTGGTCCTGATGGGCCGCTCCCATCCAGACCCCCAGGCCTTCCCGGCCATCGAGGCGGACCTCAACAGCCGAGGCGCCAGCGTCCAGGTGAGCATCGCGGACGTGGCCGACAAGCGGGCCCTGGCCGCCGCGCTGGCGGCCATCCCGGCCTCGAGCCCCCTGCGAGGCGTGATCCACGCGGCGGGCGTGACCGACGACGGCTTCGTCGCGTCCCAGACCCGGCAGCGGGTCGAGCACGTGCTCCTCCCCAAGGTCGACGGCGGCTGGAACCTGCACGAGCTCACCCAGGGCATGGACCTGGACTTCTTCGTCCTGTACTCCTCGGCCGCCTCGGTCCTCGGCTCCGCCGGTCAGAGCAGCTACGCCGCCGCCAACGGCTTCCTCGACGGGCTCGCCCGCATGCGCCGGACCGCCCACCTGCCCGCGCTCTCGATCCAGTGGGGCCCCTGGGCCGGCGGCGGCATGGAGTCACGGCTGGACGAGGCCATCCGGGCTCGCCTGGCCCGCTGGGGCATGACCCTGCTGACCTCGGATCAGGCTCTGCGGCACCTCGACGAGGCCCTGGCCGAGGGCGCGACCGAGCTGATGGTCGCGGCCTTCGACATCGGCGCCTCGCGTCAGGCTCGGGTCCCGCGTGTCCTCAGCCGCCTGATCACGGCCTCCTCGACCGCCACCGCCAGCACGACCCCCGACTCGGACCTGGCCGCGCAGCTGGTCCGGCTGCCGGCCTCCCAGCACCGCGCCGTGGTCCTGGACGCGGTCCGCGCCGACATCGCCGAGACCCTGGCGGCCTCCTCGGTCGCCGCCATCCCGCCGGGGGCTCTGCTCCGGGACCTGGGGCTGGATTCGCTGATGGCGGTCGAGCTGCAGTCGGCCCTCAGCCAGAGGGTGGGCCGGGATCTCCCAGCCACGCTGGCCCTGGACATCCCTACCGCCGAGGGCATCGCCGATTACCTGCTGGCCGAGGTCCTGGACCTGCGCCAGGCCCCCGGGGCGAGCGCGGACGCGCCTCTGGTGGCCGCGGGCGAGCCCATCGCCATCCTGGGCATGGGCTGCCGCCTCCCCGGCGAGGTGGTGGACCCCGAGTCCTTCTGGCGCCTGCTCGACGAGGGCCGCGACGCGGTCACCGAGGTCCCGCCCGAGCGCTGGGACGTGGACGCCTGGTACGACCCCGACCCCAAGGCGCCCGGCAAGATGAGCACCCGCTGGGGCGGCTGGCTGCGCGGCGTCGAGGCCTTCGACGCGCCCTTCTTCGACATGAAGGAGCGCGAGGCCGTAGCCATCGACCCCCAGCAGCGCGTGCTGATGGAGGTGACCTGGGAGGCCATCGAGCGCGCCGGCATCCCGCCCGAGCGGCTCATGGGCAGCCAGACCGGCGTCTACGTCGGCATCGCCGGCAACGACTACCAGCACAACGCGATGGCCGACACCGCCGCCATCAACCCCTACTCGCTCATGGGCTCGGCCCACAGCGCCATCGCCGGGCGCCTGGCCTTCTGGCTCGGCGTGCACGGCCCGGCCTTCCCGGTGGACACCGCGTGCTCGTCCTCGCTCGTGGCCATCCACCTGGCCTGCCAGGGGCTGCGCAGCGGCGAGTGCGACATGGCCGTGGCGGGGGGCGTGAACCTGGTCATCAAGCCCGAGGGCAGCGTCTGGTTCAGCAAGCTCAAGGTGCTCTCGCCCACCGGCAAGACGCGCTCGCTCTCCGAGCAGGCCGACGGCTTCGTGCGCAGCGAGGGCTGCGGCATGATCGTGCTCAAGCGGCTCTCGGACGCCATCGCCGACGGGGACGATGTCCTGGCCGTCATCGCCGGCTCGGCGGTGAACCACGACGGCCGCAGCTCCAACTTCGTGGTCCCCAACGGCGCCGCCCAGCAGGAGGTCATCGCCCGCGCGCTGGCCCAGGCCAGCCTGCGCCCCGAGGACGTGGACTACGTGGAGTGCCAGGGCACGGCCACCCCCCTGGGCGACACCATCGAGGTGCAGGCGCTCGCGGCCACCTTCGGCCCCGGCCGGAGCCCCGACAAGCCCCTGCTGCTGGGCTCCGCCAAGAGCAACCTCGGGCACACCGAGTCCGCCTCGGGCGTAGCCGGGCTGATCAAGGCGGTGCTCTGCCTGCAGCACGGCCGCATCCCCTCCTCGTTGCACTGCGAGACGCCGAACCCGCGGCTGCCCTGGGACCGCATGCCCCTGCAGGTGGTGAACCAGGCCCGTGACTGGCCCGAGCAGGGCTCACGGGTGGTGGGCGTCAGCGCCTTCGGCATCACGGGCACCAACGCCCACGCCGTGCTGGCCTTGCCACCCGCCTCGTCCCCCCGGCCGCCGTCCGTCGCCACCGACCAGGAGCAGGTGTTCGCCCTGAGCGCCCGGAGCCCGGCCGCGCTCGAGGCCGTGGCCCAGCGCCTGGCCGAGTCACTGGGCCAGGCAGACCCGCCCACGCTGAGCGACGTGGCCTGGAGCCTCGCGACGACGCGGGCCCACTTCGAGCACCGGCTGGCTTTGGTCGCCGCCGATCGCGAGGCCCTGGTCGCCGCCCTGGCGGCCCGGTCCGGCCACTCGGGCAGCCTGGACCCCGAGCGGCGCTGGACGCTGGTGCTG
>CALGIB010000286.1 GCA_937915955.1 uncultured Pseudomonadota bacterium | reverse complement strand
GGAGATCGACAACGAGGTGGACCCCCACCGCGGCTACAGCTTCGACGTCAGCGCCCGCCTGGCCCACCCCTGGCTGGGGAGCGACTGGACGGTCTGGGGGGCCAACGCCCGCTACCGGCACTGGCAGCCCCTCTCCGAGTCCTGGGTCTTCGCCGGCCACGTGATGGGGGACCTGCGCTTCGGCGACGAGCCCTTCTTCAACCAGGCCTACGCTGGCGGCATGGGCCGAGGGGTGGTGGGCGGACGCTGGATCCTCAAGGGCCTGGCCGAGGAGCGCTACCGGGGGGACGGCATGTTCTTCGTGCAGCCCGAGCTGCGCTGGACCTTCTGGACGCCGACGATCCGGAAGGCTCACACGGCCTGGATCCTCGCCCCGTTCGTGGACCTGGCCAGCATCTGGACCTGGGAGGCCCCCCAGGACGCGCTGGCTCTCAAGACCACCGCAGGCCTGGGGCTGCGCGTCAACATCCGAGACCTGATCGTGTTCCGCTTCGACGCCGGCGTGGGGCTCGAGGAGTACGACACAGCGCCCTATCGCCGACCGGAGTGGCAGGTCTACGTGCTCAGCGAGCACCCCTTCTAGCCCCTGGACGATGCCGGGATCGGCTCACTCGCAGAGCTCCTCGGTCCGGTCGTCCCAGTCCCGCATGCCGCCTCGGGTGAGGTTGACCAGGCCGTCGTCCTCGGTGCTGAGCGAGCCGATGTCCAGCTCCCGCCAGATCCCATAGAGGTGAACGATCTCCGTATCTTGCTGTGCAAAGACCTCGATCTGTACGTCCGTGGGCCACCACCAGTCACTGCCCTCCTCGAAGGCTACGGGCTCGCTGATCCAGGTCCTCGCGATCAGCGCCCCCTCGACCCGGCGCACGCCGCCGTGCAAGCGCTCGGTGTAGGCGGTGCCGACGTACTCGCCCTCGAGCTCCACGTCCCAGGCGACGCTGGAGCTGACGCCGGATTGGAAGTCCTCGAGGTCGCTGGTGTACTCGCGGTCGTAGCGCTCGTAGACGTCCTCGTACTGGACGGACTGATCCCGGGCGATCAAGATCTCTTCCAAGCGGCTGAGATCGCATGAAAAGGTGTTCGCGATGTACATGCCGCGCGCCAGCTCGGTGTCCGACTCCGCGCCCCAAGCGATGTGGGCGACCTCGTCCTCGACCAGGCGACTCTGCTCCCCCTCCTGGCCGTCGGTCGGCAACTTGGTGGCCGCCTCGACCCACTGCTCGTCGCTGGCCAGCTCGAACTGGGTCCAGCTCCAGTGCAGCAGACCGTCGACGTCGTCGGGGGCGGGGTCGGGCGCGCAGGCCAGCAGCAGGGTGAGCGGCATGACCGCGGTTATAGCTGCCGGATGCTGGCTCTGCTCACCACCGCCACGGCCGGGACGCCCGACTGGGACGCCCTGGGCCAGGAGACCGCCGAGCTGCTCTCCGCCTACATCCGGGCCGGGGGGCAGAACCCCCCGGGCGACGAGACCGCCTCGGCGGCCCCGCTCATGGCCAAGCTCGAGGCCGAGGGCATCGCCTTCGAGCTCTGGGAGCCGGTGCCCGGACGGGGCAACCTGATCGCTCGACTCGAGGGCGGCGATCGGCCCCCGCTGTGCCTGCTGAGCCACCTCGACGTGGTCCCGGCGGAGGCGGACCGCTGGTCCGTGGACCCCTTCGGAGGCCTCATCGAGGGCGGCTACGTCTGGGGCCGCGGGGCGCTGGACATGAAGGGCATGGGCGCGATGGAGCTGATGGCGCTGGTGCAGCTCAAGCGCTCGGGGGTGAGGCTGGACCGCGACGTCCTGCTCGTCGCCGTCGCCGACGAGGAGGTGGACAACGCCGGCGTGCAGCAGGTGATGGAGCGCTGGGACGAGCTGGGCTGCAGCCACGTGCTCAACGAGGGGGGGCTGGGGCTGAGGGACCTGCTCTTCGAGGGCGACAACCTGTACGCGATCAGCGTCGGCGAGAAGGGCGTGCTCTGGCTGAGGATGACGGCCGAGGGTCAGCCTGGACACGGCAGCACGCCTCGCCCGGACGAGGCCCCGGAGCGGCTGCTGAAGGCGCTCGAGGCCCTGCGGGCCCGGGAGACCGAGCTGTCCTGGCACCCGGCGATGCTGGAGCTCTTCGACGCTGTGGGCCAGCGACGCTCGGGCATGGAGCGCTTCGTGCTGACCCACCCGTGGTGGACCCGCCGGCTGCTGAAGGGCACGCTGACCGACAACCCGCTCACCCACGCCGTGCTGATCGACACGGTGCACATCACGGGCCTCGAGGGCGCCAACAAGCCCAACGTGGTGCCCTCGCAGGCCTCGGCCTTGCTGGACTGCCGGCTGCTGCCCGGCACCGATCCCCAGGACCTGCTCGACGAGCTGATCGCCCTGGTCGACGACCCCCAGGTGCACTTCGAGGTGCTCCAGGCCGTGCCCGCCCAGGTCAGCACCTGGCAGGACGATCCGCTCTACGCGGCCCTGGTCGCCAACCTGCAGGAAGCCGACCCCACGGCCGCGGTCGGACCCGCGATCTCGCCCGGGTTTACGGACTCGATCTATCTGAGATCGTTGGGTGTTCAGGCCTACGGTCTGGTCCCTGTGCTGATCACGTCCGAGGAAGCGGCCACCATGCACGGCGACGACGAGCGCGTCTCCGTGGCCGAGCTCACCCGGGGCGTGCGCGTCCTGGTCGGAACCATCGAAGACTTTGCGGGCGCTGGCGCCCCTGGAGAGACCCCATGAAGCTGCCCGAGTACGACCAGTGGGACGCCACCGAGATGGCGCAGAAGGTGAGGGCTGGCGAGGTCTCGCCGGCCGAGCTGGCCGAGGCCGCCATCGAGCGCATCGAGGCCCGCAACCCCGCCCTGAACTGCGTCGTGGACAAGCTCTTCGACCGGGCCCGGGAGCGAGCCGTCGACCTGCCGGACGGCCCCT
>CALGIB010000285.1 GCA_937915955.1 uncultured Pseudomonadota bacterium | reverse complement strand
CTGGTCGAGCGCTGCGAGAGCATCCAAGACGAGCACGACGAGGTCAGCGAGCGCCGCTCGGGGTGCAGCGGTCGACGCGCGAGGTGCCCGACCCGGGAGTGCCCGCCGCTGTCCGTGTCCTGCGAGCTGGGCGAAGCCGGTGACACCGGAGCGTGATGGAAGCTCGAGCCTCTCGCCGGCATCCCGAGCCTGGGAGAGGCCATGCTGCTGCTGATCGCCGCTGCCGTGGCAGGACGCTACGAGCCCGAGGTCTCGGGCCGGGGCTCGGGCTGGTCCTATGTCGGCGCCGCCTACTCGCGCTTCACGACCGAGTTCTGGACCGAGGGCGGCGAGGACCGCCGCTTCGAGCTGCCCGCCAGCGTGTCCACCTGGCAGCTGGCGGCCTCGGGCGAGTACGGGCTCCACTCCCGCCTGGCCCTGACGGCCAGCGTTCCGCTGATCTGGGCCAAAACCGAGGAAAAGAACGAGTCCATCTGCGAGCGCTGGGACATGTGCGACGACCTCCTCGGCACCGGCGACCTGCGCCTCGGGCTGCGCTCAGGCTGGGCTCTCGGCCCCCTGGATCTCGCGGCGATGGCCGAGGTCGCGAGCGGCATCGGCTACCGCCACGGCATCGATGATCTCGCCGCCCCCGGCGACGGGAACACCGACCTGATCGGCGGCCTGAACCTGGGCTGGCGGGACGAGCGCGGGGACTTCGCCTGGACCCTGGCCGCCGGCTCGCGCTTCGAGTGGGGCCTGGGGCGACCTCCCAGCGCCTTCGAGGCCGGTGGCCAGGCCTCACTGCGGTGGCGCGTCGTCGAGCTCGGCGGCGAGCTCCAGATCTACAACAGCCTGGGCGGACTGGACTTCAACTCTGCGACCACGGTCGAGCGGCTCGAGGACCCCGATCGCTTCACCGTCATCAACAACGACTACACCAGCCTGGCCCCTCGGCTGTCGCTGTACCGCGACCCCTGGGGCGTGCACCTGAGCACCTGGCGCGCGCTGCGGGTCGAGAGCGGCCCCGAGGACCTGCAAGGCATCGGCCTGGGCGTGAGCTGGTGGGGTCAGCGCGCGGGCTGATTGAGACACCCGCGCGCCCCCGTCACGCCGATCGCCGGCGGCCAAAAGCTGAGCGGCTCGCTGCCCGCCTCGCCCAGCGTCTGGGTCAACGCCTACGAGCGCGAGCCCGACTACTACGCGGACCCCGATCGACCAGATCAGCGTGGACGGCCAGGGACAGGTGCGCCGCTGCCACATCGGGTATGCGCACCTGAACACCTGGGCCTGCGCCAGGTCTACGGCCCCCGGCCTGATGGAGCGGACTCCTGGATAGCTCCAACGAACCGCTGAAGGGCCACGCGGCGCTCGGCGGAGCCCAGCTGCTCTTCGGCCTGTTCCCGGTGATCGGCACGCTGGCGTTCGGCGACGGCGGCGTGGATCCGCTGGGCCTGGGGACCTGGCGCATCGGCCTGGGCGCGCTGCTGCTCGGAGCGCTGGCCCTGTCCCTGTTCGGCCGCGGGGTCATCCCCGCCCGCGAGGATCTGCCTCGGGTCTTCGCCTGCGCCATCCTCGGCGTGGCGCTCAACCAGGGCCTCTTCCTGACCGGGCTGGCGCTCTCGAGCCCCATGAACGCCGGCCTGGTGCTCTGCCTCATCCCCGTCTTCACCTACGGCTTCGCGGTCCTGCTGGGCCAGGAGGCGCTCTCGGGGCGACGCGCCCTCGGCATCGGCCTGGCGCTGCTGGGGGTGACCCCCCTGGTCTTCCCCGACGGCCCGAACGGCCTGGGCGAGCACGGCCTCGGCAACCTGTTCATGGTCGGCAACGCCGCGAGCTACTCGCTCTACCTCGTGCTCGGAAAGCCCCTGCTCCGGCGCTACCCGCCCCTGGCCGTCACCGCCTGGGCCTACCTCGGCAGCCTGGTGGCGTTGCCCTTCTTCGCCTGGAGCAGCCGCCTGATCCCCTCCAGCGGCGTCGCCTGGGCCGCCCTCGCCTACGTCGTCATCGGCCCCACCATCCTGGGCTACCTGCTGAACCTCTTCGCCCTGGCGCGCGTGCGGGCCTCGACCACCGCCGTCTGGGTCTACGCCCAGCCCATCATCGCGGGCCTGGGCGCGTGGTGGGTCTTCTCCGAGCGCCCGGGACCAGGCATGGCCCTGGCCGCCCTGGCGCTCTTCGCCGGCATCGGGCTGGTGGCCCGGCGCTGAGCTTCGGGAAGTAAGCTCCCGCCATGGTCCTGCTCCTGCTCGCCTGCAACAAGCCCGAGGTCCCCCTCACCGGCGAGGGCCTGTTCGAGCGGGGCTGCCCCATCCCCGGCCAGTCCAGCGCCCGGATCCTGGTCTCGGAGACCGAACGGCCGAGCGGCAGCGACGCCATCTCGGCGCCAGGCGACGTCGTCCTGCTCAACGAGCACGCCGCCTGGGTCATCCAGGATCCGGCCAACATCCGCACCTACTTCGAGGTCGGCGGCGGCCCCGTCGACGGCGTCGCCGTGAAGGACTGCACACAGATCACCGACGAGCACTTCGGCGAGGTCGCGTTCCTCGTCGGCGAGCTCTTCCTCAACGACGTCAACGCCTCGACCATCCGCATGTTCGCGGGCGAGACCCTGGAGATCGTGTCGGACGGCGGTGACGGGGGCCCCGCCGTGGTCGAGGTGCACGGCGTCGACGAGCGCTTCTGGCTGGTGGAGCTGACGATGATCCGCAGCGCCTACAGCTCGGGCACCGACAAGCCGCCGTCCGAGCCCTACGGCATGGACCTGACGCTGAGGTACACCCTGGACCCCGACTCGCCGGTGCTGCAGACCGAGCTCGTCCTGGAGGGCTCTGAGGCGGCCCGACCCGGCTCCTACATGACCGGCATGGTGATGCTGCCCTCGGACCACACCGACTCGGTGGCCTTCGCCGAGAGCGGGCTGATCGTCAGCGGCCTGAGCATGGACCTGGGGGTGCCCTGGTTCGCCAGCAGCGACGGCTCCAGCGCCTACGCCGTGGGCTTGCCCGACAGCGTCATGGCCCAGGTGGGCATCAGCGGCGTCACGGCCCTGGTGGACGCCGACCTGGCGCTGGACCCGGTCTGGATCGAGCCCGGCAGCGCACACACCAGCTCGATCTCCTTCTCCCTGGGCCAGGGTGAGACGAGCGCGGCCAGCTGCGAGCTGGTCGAGGAGCCCGTGAGGGTCACCGGGACCGTGTCCGGCGACCTCGACGGCGCCCGGATCGAGGTCTGGGCTGCCAACACCGGCGGCGACCTGGATCTGCTGGACCGCGTCGCCATCGACGAAGACGGGACCTTCACCGCCTCCCTCCAGGACCGAGGCCGCTGGTGGCTGCGCGGCGTGGCCGAGGGCCGCCTGGAGGGAGCGCTGGTCGAGGTGCAGCCGGGAGACAGCCCCAGCCTGGTGCTGCCCGAGGCCGGCTACGTGCGCGTGGACGCCACCCTGGACGGCCAGCCCGCCACAGTCCGTGTGGAGCTCTCGGGCCCGGACTGGAGCGGCGAACTCTACGCCAGCCCCCAGGACCCCGTCTGGCCCGTGCCCCCCGGGGACTACGAGGTGGTGGTCACCCGCGGCTTCGAGGCCAGCCGTGTCATGGGCAGCCTGACCGTGCCCGTGGGTCAGGTGGACCTGCCCGCGGCGCTGAAGACCGTGCTGGATACGGAGGGCTGGACCAGCATCGACAGCCACGTCCACTCCGAGCCCAGCGCCGACAGCCGCGTGCTGCCCCAGGACCGCGCGCGCACCGTCGCCGCCGCCGGGCTGGACGCCATCATCACCACCGATCACGAGGCCATCGTAGACCTGTCCTGGGCGCTCGAGGCCGCCGGGGTCCAGGACGAGACGCAGTTTGTGCTGGGTAGCGAGGTCACCGCGACCTTCCCCGAGCACGTCAACGCCTGGCCCTTCCAGGGCTCCGAGCACCCCCGCGGCGAGCCCGTGGACTGGTGGGGACTGGGCTTCCCCGGCATCTACGAGAACATCCAGGCCCGAGGGGCCGAGGTCATCCAGCTCAACCACGCGCGGGTCAACGGGGAGTGCGGCATCCTCTGTGTGCTGGACTGGGACCGGGAGACCGAGCCGAGCATGGACGCCTCGGTCTTCCTGGTGGACGAGCAGGTCTGGTCCTGGGACTTCGACGCCTTCGAGGTCATGAACTCCAACCGCAGCCCCTTCCTCGATCCCGACAATCCCAGGACCACCGGCGCCTTCCAGGACTGGCTGGCCTTCCACAACCTCGGCCACGAGATCACGGGCATGGCCGTCACCGACGCCCACGGGCTGGACCTGCCCGGCTCGCCTCGCACCTGGCTTCGGGGGGACGGCACACAGTCCGCCATCGTCGACAGCAGCAAGAACGGGCACGCGGTGATGAGCGCGGGCGCCTTCGCCGAGGTGGACATCGGCGGCGCCGGACCGGGAGATCTGTCCTCGGGCGGCGAGCTCTCGATACGAATCCAGGCCCTGCCCGAGATCGACGTCACCGAGGTGCTGGTGCTGGCCAACTGCGAGCTGATCGCCACACTCGACACGGACGACCCCGACGCCGTGCTCAAGCTCGACGCCACGCTGGACCTGGACCTGGCCGAGGACAGCCACGTCGTCGTCCTGGGCTTCGGCGAGCAGCCGATGCCCTGGGGCTTCGACAGCAGCTACGTGGCCGGCGTCGTGCCCCGATTCATCACGAACCCCATCTTCGTGGACGTGGACGGTGACGGTCGCTTCACCGCCCCGGGCCCCCGGGAGTGCTGGACCCGATGAAGCGCATCGACCCCACCCAGGGCCCTCGGGCGGATCTGTACGCCCACTTCCGCGGCTTCGCCCAGCCTCTGTACACGCTGTGCGCGCGGGTGGACGTGGGGCCAGTGCTGGCCCGCGGCAGAGCCCAGGGCGGCGGCACCTTCGCCGTCCTGCTGCGCCAAGCCATGGCGGCGGCCAACGCCGTGCCCCAGCTTCGCCAGAGGATCCGCGTCGAGGCCGGGGCCGAGGTGGTGGTCGAGCACGAGCGCGTGCACTGCACCTGCACGGTGGCCCGAGCCGACGAGTCCTTCCAGTTCTGCTGGTTCCCCTTCCTCGAGGGCCGCCTCGAGTCCTACACGGACACCCCCGCGCGCGCCCGCGTCGCCGCCGCCAGCGAGGGGCTGGATCTGGGCCAGCAGGGCCGCGACGACCTGCTCTACCTGACCTGCATCCCCTGGCTGGACTTCACCCAGATCCAGCACGCCGAGTCCGGGTTCGAGCTGGACTGTGTGCCGCGCATCGCCTGGGGCAAGCTGGTCGAAGGCCACGTCACGTTCTGCCTGACCAGCCACCACAGCCTGGTGGACGGGCGGCACGCCGCCCGCTTCTTCGAGCGCCTGACCGACCCGGAGCTGGATCCGTGATGTGGCTGCTGGCCTGCGCGAGCGAGCCCGCGCTCCCCATCGAGACCGGCCTCGACTCGTGGATCGTGTGGGATCCGCCCACCCTGAGCCTGGGGCGGCTGCACCAGCCCGGGGACGGGGGCTTCGTGCGCACGCGGGACGGCCTCCCCATCCAACAGTTCCGGGCCCTGGGGCCAGAGGGCGTTCAGGCCTTCACCCTGGACGAGGACTTCCAGCAGCTGGACAGCGCGCGCCTGACGCCCGAGGGCGAGGACGACGGCGATCCCGCGCTGACCTGGGATCAGGACGCGATCTACCAGGCCGCCCCCAAGGCCGGCGGAGAGCGGGCCGTGCTCAGGAAGTTCGACGCCGACTTCGACCTGCTCGCGTCCGTGGACTTCGCGCTCGACCAGGACGAGCGCTTCCTCGACGAGTCGATCACCGTGGACCAGGGCCGGGTCCACCTCGTCAGCGAGCACCGCGAGGCGGGCGAGACCTGGGTCGACAACCAGCCCCCCTCGGACGAGCACCTCCGCGGCTTGCACGTGCGGGTCTTCGACACCGACCTGGGCGCGATCGAGGAGCACGACCTGACCGCCCAGCTGCCCGGCGCAAGCCCCGAGAACCAGTTCTGGGGGCTCGGCTCCAGCCAGATCTGGACCGAGGACGGCTACCTGGTGTTCGCCCAGCAGTCCGTCGGGGACGAGGTCACCTGGCCCGAGGGCGAGAGCCGAGGGGGCCGGGCCGTCTTCGCTCTGCTCTTCGACCAGGACGGACTGCCCATGCGGACCTGGGGCCCGCTGAGCCCCGCGGGGCAGGACGCCTACTGGCCGACCGGCAGCCTCGCTCAGGACGGCTTCCTTTACGTCTCGTACACCTTCCGGCGGCCCGAGGACGGACCCGTCAACGGCCCGCCCGACCCCGACCAGGGGAACCTGGCGCTCTTGGTGCTGGACCGGGATCTCCAGCCCGTGGATCGGCTGGTCCTGACCGATCTCTCCAGCGAGCAGCTCGCGGCCCACGGCGGGGCGCACCGCAGCCACCTCGAGGCCTTCGAGGGCGGGCTGTGGGTCAGCTACGACCAGGACGGCAGGGCCTGGGCGCAGGAGGTCCTGCTGGACTGAGCGAGCCGAGGCGGCTCAGATCAGCGACCGCAGCACCAGATCCACGGCCTCGTCCGTGGTCTCCGCCGAGCCCAGCACGCGGACGACGCGCTCGAAGGACCGACGGGTGCCCTCGATCACCTCGCCCTCGGCGTCGCGGGCGACCAGCACCAGGCTCTGGCAGCGCTGCAGCCGGTAGTGATGCCGGGGATGCCAGGTCAGCAGCAGGCCCGGATCCCGGCGACCTCGCCCTCCGAGGCGCAGGATCAGCGGCACCCGGACGCCGTCGGAGAGCTCGGTCCGGAAGTAGGGCAGATCGAAGCTGCGATAGCCCTGCAGCGCGCTGCG
>CALGIB010000284.1 GCA_937915955.1 uncultured Pseudomonadota bacterium | reverse complement strand
CTGACTTCGCCCCGGAGGACGTTCGGGTCTGCCTGGACCAGCCCTCCTGGGGCGACTCCGACCGCAAAGACCTGTGCTGGGGAGGCCCCACCATGAGCGTCCCGGACTTCATGGACTGGTACGAAGGCTTGACCGATGCCTCGTAGCTTCACGACCCCCCAGGGGCAGACGCTCACGCTGGACGACAGCCAGGACACCTCGGTGACCAACCTGCTGGAGATCCTGCAAACTCCTGGCAGCGAGGCCACCCTGGCTGGAGCTGCTGGCTGTGGAAAGACCGTGCTCATGCACGTGGTGCAGTCCGAGTGGCCCGGCCCGGTGCTGCTCCTCGCCCCGACAGGGAAGGCGGCCAACCGCCTGGCGCAGACCACCGGGCGTACCGTCAAGACCATTCACTCGGCGGTGTTCAAGACTGTCGAGGAGCAGGAGAACACGGGTTCCAGACGCGAGCAGCTCCTCTTCGGAGAGCCTGAGACCCCCAAGGGCGTCCTACCCCGGACGCTGGTCATCGTGGACGAAGCCAGCATGGTGAACGAGCGGCTGGCCGACGTGCTTCGTCAGGTCATCTTCGCTGTCGGAGCACGCATCCTCTGGGTGGGTGACCACGAGCAGCTCCCGCCTGTCGAGGGTCGCTGGGGTGCTCGTCTGGACTGCCCCACGGCGACCCTCACTACAGTGCATCGTCAGGCGCTTGAGAGCCCAGTGCTGGAGCTGGCTACGCTCATCCGTCAGGGAAAGGCGGGCAGCTTCAGCAAGTGGGGCGACGAAGTGAAGCGGATTCACCCGTCCACGATCGAGGATGCGGTGGAGTGGAGCGAGGAGGGTCGTGCCTTGGAGAGCCTGGCTGCCTTCGGTCCTGCTGACACGAAGTTGCCGACTCGGGTGCTCCTCACGTGGACGAACAAGATCCGGCAGCAGGCCAACCGCCTCACCCGGCTCCACAGGGGCTACGCCAAGGGCGTGGTGCAGCAGGGCGAGACGCTGATCGCCACGTTCAACAACCACAGCCTCGGCCGCATGAATGGCGAACTGGTCGAAGTGTCCGAGGTCGAGGAGTGTCCCGAGTTGACGGAGTGCCTTGGCACCCTGGTGCAGTGGGTCACGGAGACGGAGCAGGCTACGGGCCGCGAGACCCGCTTTCTGGTCATCCCGGCGACCTTCGATGCCTACCATCCTCGCAAGAGCGACAGGCAAATCTACCGGGATGCCTGGAAGCCGCTGTGGGCGGCAAACCGCCCCAAGCCGGACCCCAAGACCGGGGAGATGCCAGAGAGCGCCTACCAGCTCCTCGACCGCATGGACTGGTCCTGGGATGACCTTCGTCGGTGGCGGGACACGAGCAAGGCCAAGGGCCTCCAGGCGACCTGGGGCTACTGCCTGACGGTCCACAAATCCCAGGGGTCACAGTGGGATGAGGTGGGGTTCATCTCCTGCCCGCAGTTCCGCTCCTACGAGGACAAGGACTTCAAGCGGCGGTTCACCTACACCGCTGTCACCCGAGCTGCCGAACGGTTCACAGCCTTCATGCTGAGGGTTGTGCCTGACTACCGGCGTGCCAACCCATACGGAGACTGAGATGCCCGAGCACCGCATGACCACCGTCGGCGAGATCCTGAGCTTCATGCTCGCAGGGAACGCTACGCTGACCCTGAAGTCCGTCGCCACGGGCAAGCACTACACCTACAAGGTGAAGCGTGCGAAGCCGTGGTCGAGTGACGGAGCCAACCCGCCCTTGCGCTGGTGGGTGAACATCCTCAGCGGTCCCGACAACACGGCGGACTACAGCCCCTTGGGGATGCTCAAGCAGGCCCACCAGGGCGTGCTCAGCTTCGGCAAGACCTCGCGGTCCTGCCTGGCGGACACCGCACCCCCGATGGCTGGCTTCGCTTGGTTCATCCGGGCCGTCGTGAACGAGGACGCCGAGAAGCTCGCTCAAGTCGAGTTCTGGCACGAGGGACGCTGCGGGAAGTGCAACCGCAAGCTGACTGACCCCACATCCATCCGGCTGGGCATCGGCCCGGTCTGCCGAGGAGATTCCTGATGAGCGTAGTGGACAAGAGCGTGAAGCTCATCAAGGGCATGATCGCCCTGGTGAAGGGGGACTACCGGCTGGTCCTGGGGAGGGATGCCATCAGCGTGGTTGACCCTCGCGTGGAGACCGGAGGGTCGGTCATTCACACGCTGGCCGGGATGCTGGTTCACCATGAGACCCGTGCCGACCGCTCGTGGACGGACATGCTCCTGAGCGTGGTCGAGAACATGGCTCCCGTGCTTCGGGATGACGTGAGGGACGGCAAGACGACAGCGCAATCGCGAGAGAGCGACGACGAGCTGCCGCCTTGTGACAACCCCAACTGCCCCATCCACGGGGACGGTGCCGACGACCACCTCGACCGACCGGCTCACGGACCTCTGGGCTGGCACACACCCGTCATCCCGGAAGCCTGATGCTTGACCGCAGTCTCAACGGACTCCTCGCCCTACTGGATCGGGTGAAGGACGATCTTCGGGAGCAGTACCACGCAGGGGACAAGCTCTTCAAGCTCATCTACAAGGACAAGAAGCCAGACCATCGGGGAGCCTTCCTCAAGTCTGCTTGGGTCCCAACGGGCGAGGGCGAGAAGGAGCTGGTGGTCTACCGCTTCGGGTGGAGCACCTACCGGGGAGAGCTGACCAAGAGCTACTCCACAGACTTCTTCACGTCTCCGCACACGGAGCGCTGCCTGAAGAAGCACAACCCCGAAGACCTTCGCCTCAAGCAAGCCCCCCCTGAGCCGGAGGGGCCGATGGACAAGTTGGCTTGGCTGAAGGCCGAGGAGAATCACAAGGCGGGCCTCGCGAAGGCTGAGAAGGTGTGGGAAGCACGCTGGCAGAAGGAGATGGGGTTCGACCAGGACCTCATGGCGGCTTTCCATGCCCACACGCAACGACAGCAGCAGCTCTTCTACCGAGAGGGGTTCGTTCTCTCGAAGCTCTCGGAGGCCGTGCGCGGTCACCTCGCCGCGAAGGACCAGGACATCTGGCAGGTCCGTCAAGACACTCTTTACGGCGGAGAGAAGATGGGACCGGACGTGCGGATCGCCGGAAGGACCTTCTTCTTCCAGGGAGAGTGCCTACAGGAAGGGCCGCCGTGGCCGTGCTTCGAGTTCGACGGCACCGAGGAGCCACTCCCGAACGAGAGGGCCTACTGGTACGGACCGGAGGCGCAGGGACGCCACGCTCTGAAGACCTCAGAACTACGAGACTACCTACACAAGAAGGCGAGGAGACGCTGACATGGAGAGCATCATCGTGATCGAGCCGGGCAAGCAGCCTGACCTGCGAGAGGTCGAGAAGCTGGACCTGGAGACCATGCAGAGCATCGTGGGGGGCCTCATCCAGCGAGTGCCGCTGACCGAGGACATCGACCTCTGGTTCAACGAGGAGGGTCGGATGCGGCACCTCCCGTTCAACCGGGACGTGACGGACAACCAGGGGACCACTTGGGACATCCTCGGCACCATGTTCCTCACGGTGACGGAGCACGCCGACGAGGACGACGAGGACGGTGACCGGACGGTCGGCCTGAGCCCCTCCGAGCTGCTCGCCTGGGCACACCGCCTGAGCCTCCCCGAGGTCGAGGTGCCCGAGGTGCCGGAGGGCTGCATCGCGGTCTGGCACGCCAAGCACCCCAACTTCGCTGGGTCCTACATGTGGGACACCCAGCCCCCGCCGCCGTGGCCCAGCGACTTCGAGCAGGTCGCCTTGGTGGTTACCTCCGACATCAACCGGGCCTGGGAGGCGACGAATCACATCGACCACGCTTGGCAGGAGAACCCGGACGTGAAGGCGCTCAAGACCAAGGCACGAAGCAGCAGCGTCGGCGATGTCTTCGTCCTGCCCGGAGGGAAGGCCCTGCGGGTGGATTCCTTCGGCTTCGTGGAGATCAACCCATGAGCGCCATCAGCAACCTCGCTGATCCCGAGCGGTTCCGCCTGGTCGCGGAGCACCTCCGCGACTGCATCGACGCCGAGCTGGTGGACCTGGAGTACGTCCCTCGGGACACCTGGGACGGCGAGGGCTTCGACGTGCTGGGGGCATTTGTCTGCCTCTGGAAGCGCGACTACTTGCGAGGCCAAGCCGGTGTCCCTGGCTGGGGCACCCACAGGGGCTGCCTGCGCCGCAAGCTCGGAGGAGCGATCACGATCGACCTTCACAACGGGCACTACGACATGGGGGAGGAGAGCGCCAAGAGCGATTTCTTCGACCGTCAGACCGGCCTCGGTTAGTGACAACTGACACAAGACTTCACGGCTTCGAGGGGAGCCACCGGGCATCTGCCCACCCACCAAGAGTGCCCATTTCAGGGCCAAGACAACCCAAGAGAGGATGAGAATGAACTTCAAGACGTTGACGGCGACCGCGATGGGGATGTGGCGACACAGCCGGAAGAAGGACCAGGAGCCCATCACGCTTTGCGTCCTCGGTCCCCCTGGTGTCGGCAAGACGGCGGCGGGTCGCATGATCGCCCGCCTGATGACCGACGAGGTCCAGTCCCGGACCCCTGGTGCCCCTCCGGCCGTGTTCGAGGCCCTCGACCTGTCCTCGATGCTCCCGGAGGACCTGATGGGCCTCCCGGACACGAAGGGTGTGGACTTGGACGGTGACCGCATCACCCAGTACGTCCCGCAGGAGTGGATGGCCCCGCTGTGCAAGGACGGTGCCTACGGCGTGCTGGTCCTCGACGACCTCCCCGCCGCGCAGGGTCAGGTGCAGGTGGCGTGCCGCCAGGTCAGCCTGGAGCGCCGCATCCACAAGATGAAGCTGGCTCCCGGCATCATGGTCATCGTCACGGGCAACCGCCGCGAGGACAAGAGCGCGGCCTCGACGCTCCCGGCTCACTTCCGCAACTCGGTCTGCATCTTGACCTTCTCGCCCGACTTCGAGGGCTGGGAGGGCTGGTACATGGACCAGGGCTTCGACAGCGATGTCCCCGCGTTCCTGCACTACAAGCGGGACCACTTCTCCCGACTGCCGAAGGACGCGGACGGACAGGGTGCCTTCGCGACGCCGCGGAGCTGGTCGATGCTCGGACGCACCCTCCCTGCCGTGGTGGAAGACACCGTGCTGGACGTCGCTGCTGGCCTCGTCGGTGAGGGTGTGGCATCGGAGTACGCCGCCTTCCGGATGCTCCGGCGTGAGCTGGTGGACCCCGAGAAGGTCCTGGAGAACGCTCGGAAGGCCATCCCGGACCTGGGCATCCTGCGTGACCGCCCCGACCGCAACATCGCTCTGGCGACGGGTCTCGGAGAGGTCGCAGCGCGACGGGCCAAGGTCGGGAAGCACCAGGAAGTGCTGGTGAAGTACCTCCAGGCGCTCAGCTACGTGACCTCCAAGAACCGGGAGTTCATCAGCGTCAGCGTCAGCACCTTCACGGCCTGCAAGGGCAACATGCGGCAGCTACTGGACGCTGCCCGGTCCAACGCGAAGGACCCCGAGATCAAGGAGCTGGTCAGCTACCTCGCCCGGACGCTGGAGAAGTAGATGGCCCGCGACCTCTACAAGACGGTCATCGTCTTCGAGGTCCTCCACGAGCACATCATGCCCTCTGACATGGATCTCCCGGACATCGTTCGGGAGACCATCTCGGGGGGCTGGAGTGGCTCGTGGGAGGCCAACACGCAGCGCGTGACCGAGTCCGAGATGGCCGACCTCCTGGAGGCGCAGGGTTCTGACCCTGCGTTCCTCCTGGGCGAGGACTGGAACACCACCGACTACAGCAACCGAACCCCCAACAACGAGACTGATGATGAGTAGCAACGTCCTCCAGCGTGTCAGCGATGCACGCACCTACCTCACCGCCAAGGTGCCCTTCCTGGGCTTCATGACCCTCCGTCTTCGCCCTCGGGTGGCTGCGCCGGAGGATGGAGTCCCGACGGCAGGCGTCGGAGCGGACGGCACCCTGGTCCTCAACGAGGAGTTCGTCGCGACCCTCACGGACCCGCAGTTCCGAGGCCTCATCGCTCACGAGGTCTTGCACCCGGCCATGCACTTCTTCGAGCGCATGGCGTCGAAGCAGCTTCGTCCTTGGAACGCGGCTCACGACTTCAAGATCAACCAGGTCATTCAGGGCTTCGTTGACGGCGGGCGTGCGGGGAACATCGAGCTGCCTCCTGGCGGCCTGCTTGACCGCAAGTACGACGAGATGTCGGCGGAGGAGATCTACGAGAGCTTCCCCAAGGTGCCCATGCCCGGAAGCGGTGGGCAAGGCAAGGGAGGCAAGGGAGGCAAGGGACCGCCTCAGTCGGGGGGCGGGAGCGGAGGAGACGTGCCTCAGGACCCCAGCGAGGGCAACCCTCTGGGGGGTGACTGCCGACCCGACTTGAGCAGCACTCCCCAAGGCAAGGCGGCCGGACGGGGAGACACCAGCGCCCAGGAGCGGCTGGCGAGGGAGTGGAAGCAGGCCCTGGTCGCAGCGGCCCAGGTTCACGAGCAGCAGAAGGGGCGGGGGAGCCTCCCCGGCAACCTCCGCATCTTCATCGACGAGCTGCTCGACCCGAAGATGCACTGGACTGACGTCCTCTCGCGCTACCTCGGAGAGCACGCTGGGAAGCCGGACCTCACCTACATGCGGCCCAGTCGGCGCAGTGCGGCGGCGGGTGAGATCCTCATCGGTCGTCGTCGCCGGACCTTCCCCGACGTGACGGTGTTCTGGGACACCTCGGGCTCGCAGACTGGCGAGGAGAAGAACATCCTCCCGGAGGTCCACAGCATGTGCGAGGACCTCGACTTGACCATCCGGGTCGTCATCATCGACTCTGCCATCCACGCAGACCTGGAGAACGTCACGGAAGCGGTGACGGTCATCGAGGCCCTCGCAGGAGGGGGCGGGTCGGACTTCCGACCGGCCTTCGAGCTGCTGGACGAGGAGCGCAACACCTCCGTCGTCATCGCCTTCACGGATGGCTACATCGGTGTCCCTGCCGTCATGCCGGACACCCTGAAGGGCGTCATCTGGGTCCTCACGACTCGCGGTGTCGACCCCACGGGGGGCAAGTGGGGCGAGGTGCTTCGCTTGGACGGAGAACAGAACGGCGAGTGGGAGTAGTCATGGCGAACAAGTACATCTACCTGCACGTCCTCCAGGGCGACTACGGCTACGGCCACGGCTGGGAGGACCTCTGCGTCGAGACGGGGCGGAAGGAGATCCTGGCCCGTCGCAAGGAGTACCGCGAGAACGAGGGTGGCACCTACCGCATCATCCGGCGGCGGGAGGTGAACGGTGGGTGACCGACTGCTACACACCCTGGCCGAGCAGATGCGGGCCTGGGCCAAGGAGCTGAGTTCTGGCCGGAAGAGCGCCCCCCTGGCCGTGTGCGCCGGACTCATCGACGTAGCCAACGACGTCGAGCGGTCGCAGGCCTACAGCCGCGAGGCGACCCTCGACGAGGACGATCACGACGGTCTCGTGCAGCGCGCTCGTGAGGAGTACGCCGACGGTTCGGACGACA
>CALGIB010000283.1 GCA_937915955.1 uncultured Pseudomonadota bacterium | reverse complement strand
GCTCTCTCTGGCACGTCGACGCAGACGGGGACGGCTACGGCGACCCCGAGACCGAGGAGCAGGACTGCGAGGGCGACGGCGGCCTGGTGGCCGACGCCAGCGACTGCGACGACGGCGACGCCGCGGTTCATCCCGGCGCAGAGGAGCGCTGCAACGGCGCGGACGATGACTGCGACGGCGGCGTTGACGAAGACGCCAGCGACGCCAGCTCCTGGAACATCGACGCGGACGGGGACGGCTACGGCTCGGACGCCTACACCTTGGACAGCTGCGAGCAGCCCGAGGGCTATGTCGCCGACGACACGGACTGCGACGACGCGGCCGAGGACACCCACCCCGACGCCGAGGAGACCTGCGACGGGGACGACAACGACTGCGACGGCGACGTGGACGAGGACGTCGAGCGCACCTGGTACCTGGACTACGACGGGGACGGCTACGGCGACGACGCCCGCAGCGTCACCCAGTGCAGCAAGCCCAGCTCGGACTACGTGAAGACCGGCGGAGACTGCGACGACCTGGACACGGCCTACAGCCCTGGCGCCACGGCGGGCTGTGACGGCGAGGACTACGACTGCGACGGAGACGTCGACAACGACGCCGACGGGGACGGCTACGCGGACGCCAGCTGCGGCGGCGACGACTGCGACGACGCGGACACCAGCGTCAGCCTCTGCGGGACCTGCGCGGAGATCCTGTCCGTCGCGCCCAGCTCTGGCGACGGCGTCTACGCCCTCGACCCGGACGGCTCGGGCAGCTTCGACGCCTGGTGCGACATGAGCACCGACGGCGGTGGCTGGACGCTCTGCTTCGCCTACGACACGAGCAGCTACGACTCGGCCGAGTGGCCCTCGGTCTCCGGATCGCGCGACAAGCTGCTCTCCCAGACCTGGGGCGACACCGAGCTCTCGGGCAGCGGCACCACGCAGGGCAACTTCTGCAACCTGCTGACGGTGACGCCCGGCACCACCGAGCTCATCGGCGAGGTCGTGCGGGTCTCGGACGACACGGTGCTGGACAGCGGCACCTACCTGCTCGACGACGCGGACTTCTTCGTCCAGATCCACGACTACAGCAGCCTGGAGTTCGACTGCCTGGTCGACGACAGCGGCGGCCGGCGGCTGATCTTCGCCAACTACAGCCAGCCGGCGAACATCTACAACTACACGGCGCTGCGGGCCTGCTCGGGCTCGGCCAGCAGCCACGACAAGGCCACCGCCTCGGCCTACAGCGGCTCCTACGGCGTGGACGGCCTGCTGGTCATGTCCGGGGACCCCAGCGGCGCAGACTACGAGAGCGAGCTCTCGCTGCAGGTCAACTGGTACTCGGACACCACCGCCAAGACCCTGTACACCTCGGGCCACGACATCGACATCGACAAGTTCGGCACCACGGGCAGCTGGATCGGCAGCGGCTACGGGCGCTCGGGGTCCAGCCCCGGGCCGAACCACTGCTACACCTACTGTGGCTACACCGACATGGCGGACGGCGAGTTCAAGCAGCGCCTCTGGGTGCGCTGATCAGCGGCTGAGGGTGAAGGCCCAGGTCTCGGCCTTGACGTTCGTGGCGCTGCCCTCGACGCGCTCCGGCGACAGGAAGCGGCCCGTGTAGGCGACGTAGCTGTCGTTCATCGTCAGGGTGAGCACGCCGCCCTCCAGCGACCAGAAGTCGTTCTCGGGCGAGGTGTCGCGGCCGCTGTGGATGCCCAGCGAGCCGTCGGCGTTGAGCGTGACCTCGTAGTGCTGCAGGTCCTCGTCCTCGAGCTCTGCGTCGAGCGTCCAGACGGTGTCGGCCAGCGACGTGGTGGTGGGCATGCTCGCGGGGTCCTTCTTGGGTCCGCAGGCGACGAGTGTGAAGAGGAGAGCAGTCATGGGCCGTCGCATATCGTCCTCTCCGCCCTCGGTCACCAGGGCGGCCTCAGCTCGTCCAGCACGCCGAAGACCTCGGCGCTGCGCTCGGTCAGCGGCGCGTAGGGTTCGTCCGCCTCGCTGACCAGGCCCCAGTTGTTGTCCTCGCCGTCGAAGCGGCCGTCGACGGGCTGGTCCACCCAGGCGAACCAGTGCGTGCCCACGATCCAGGGCGCCCGCTGGGCCTCGCGCACGTAGCCCTCGAAGGCGTCGGCGCGCGCGCCCTGGTCGGTGAGCGTGGGGTAGATCGGCGGCCAGCTGTTGGGCAGGCCCGCGTCGTCAGCCCGGAAGCCGAACTCGGTGATCAGGATGGGCTTGCCGGTCAGCTCGTGCTGGGCCAGCAAGAACCCAGCAGGATCCAGGCCGCCCGAGATGCTCAGCGCGGCCTCGGCGATGCCCTCGAGGAAGACGTAGTTGTTGGACGAGATCACGTCGCAGTGACGGCCGGCGGTCGCCCAGGCCACCTCGGGGACCATCACCGAGACCTCGCGGTTGCCCAGGATCAGGTGGTGGGGGTCGGCAGCCCGGATGGCGCCGGTCGTGAACGAGAAGTAGCGCTCGGCGGCCAGCTCGAGGAAGGGCCAGGTCAGCGCCTCCTCCGGCACCTCCCACTCGGCCTCGGCCAGCATGGCCTGGCGGTCGGCCAGCTCGGTCCCCAGAGTCGCGTTGACCGCCTCTACCGAGCCGAGTTCGCTCAGCAGGAAGTCCACGGCCACGCCCTTGCCCGGGGCCTCGGACCCCAACTTCAGGTACTCCTCGAGCAGGGTGTCGGTGCCTCGCCAGTCGCTGCCCCAGCGGATCTCGTTGTCGAGGAACCAGCCGATGACCAGCGGGTCCTCGACGCGAGGGAGCACCTCGGCCTGGACCTGGGCGGCCACGTGGGCCTCCCACTCGGGCGAGAACCAGTCGGCCAGCGCGCCGGTCTCCCAGTCGCCGCCGCTGAGGCCCAGGTTGATGGTGGCGGGCATGGCCAGCAGGTCGGCGCGGCTCCACGAGCCGGCGGTGTTGAAGCCCCAGCCCGCGAGGCGGGGCACGGTGGCCTCGCCCCAGGCCTCCTCGCTGCCATAGACCTCCGCCACGGTGTCCGCGTAGGCGTACTCGCCGGTCACGCCGTTCCTGGACCCCGAGGGGGTGGCCGCGTTGACGCCGGCGGACCAGAAGCGCCCGCCCTCGGGGGGCACGAACCACCAGCGGCCACAGAGCTCGGTGACGCCGAAGAAGCCGGTCCCGTCGGGCTCCTCGAAGGCGCAGGCCTGGCTGTCGAGGGGCTGGGGCTGGGTGCAGGCGAGCAGCAGAATGGCGATCATCGGCCGACGATACGGCTTGGTAGCTCAGTCGGTTCGGCGAACCGTGTCCGGGGCCTCTGGTGGATGCGCTCGGTCCGCCGCCTTCCGGCTCGGCCTCCTCGTGCTCGCCCCACCTGGGGCTCTGGGTGTGGGAGTCTCGGCCGGCGATTGCTCCTGGACTCTGGAGCTTGGAGGGGGACCATGTCCACGAACGTGCCCGAGCAGCCCGAACCCTCCGCAGGGGGGACGGACGCGCCGGTCGAGAACTCGCCTCCGCCGGGGCCGCCGCTGGCGCTCCCGTGCACGATCGCCGGCACCTGGAGCCGAGACCTTCGGATCGGGGGTGAGCTGGTCGCCAAGGGGACGCTGACGTTGACCGCCGAGGGCGTCGAGGTGCGGGGTCGGCGTTCCTCGCCGCTGCGGGCGCTGTTGTGGACCTCGTTCTGGGTGGGCTGGTGGTTCGGAGGGCTCGCCGCCTTCGTCGCGAGCGGAATGACCGTCATTGGCATCGGCAACTGGGCGCAGTCTCCGGAGGCCATGGCCAGCGGCGCCGTCTGCATCTTCCCGGTGGTGCTGGTCGCCGCCCTGATGCTGCGTTGGATGGCTCGGGGCTTGTTGGAGCCCACGGTGACGTGGACGGTGCCCTGGGCCGAGGTGGCTCGCCTGGCCGCGGATGGTCGCTCGGTCCAGGTCAAGCTGAGGACTCAAGGCGGGTCCTGGCTCGGACGGCTGGTCCCGGACAAGGGCCCCTCGAATCAAATCGCCCTCGCGGCCATTCGCGACGGTCGGGTGCCGCACGGCGAGCGCGCCTCGGGTTGGTGGCGGCCGCCTGTGGTGGACAAGCTGCTGCTGGCCAGCGCCCTCGCGGGCCTCGGATACTGCGCGGTGCTCGTCGCCCCCGACGTCGCCGCGCTGATGCGCCAGGCTGACGAGCCGCGGACGGGTCCGCTCGCGGGCATTCCACACCACCTGGGTGCGGGACGCATCGAGGCCTTTCTGGGTGGCTGCGCCAGCGGCGCGACGCCGGGGATCCTGCGAAATCGCCGGGACGGCGACGCGCTGACCTGGGTGTCGTCGCAAGAGCTGGAGACGCTGCACCTGCGCTGGCAGGCGGGCACCAGCCGCACCGAGTTGGTCGGGGCTCCGCGAGCTGGCGGCTCCGGGCGAATCGAGGGCTTCTTCCGGGACGCGGACCACGTCGGAGTGTCGCTGCTGGTGGCTCCCGAGAGCTCCGGCCATGTGCAGGGGCTGCTCTCCGGCGGGGATCTGAGCGCGCTGCGTTCGGCCTGGTGTGGCGGCCTGGTAGCCCGGCTCGACATGACCCAGGCTGAGCCGGGCGCGGGGCTCGTGCGGGCTCGAAGAGAGCAGGACGATCTGGTGATCGAGGTCGAGGGCGTGGACCCTCAGGCCTTTGGAGTGCTGCCGGTGCGCTGGTACCCCGTTCCCGGACCGGAGACGTTTCACCCCTGCGCTATTCCACAGGATCAGGTCCAGGTCGGGCTGCTGGATGCGCATCCGACTCGTCGGATCCCGGACTTCTTCGATGGCCCCGGTCAGCAGGCGCGGGTCTACCTCGTGGATCGTCGGCGCGAGGCCGCAGCCCAGGCGCTGGTCGAGGGCGGCACGCTCCAGGCCTGCCTGGTCCCCGAGTCGCTGCTGTTCAGTGGGGCTGCCTCGGGCATGGCCAAGACGGCCGAAGTCTCGGCGTTCGATCAGCTTCAGGAGCGCGCGGCGTCCCTCGCTGCGAACCCTCCGATGGTGCCCGTGACGGTGTCCGCGGCCGAAGCTGTCGACGCGATCACGAGCCGCTACGTCCGCGTCGCGACGGAGCTCGACAGCGGGCATCTGAGCCTGGAGCAGCAGCGGGCCGTCAACGCGGGCTTCCTCAGCGCCATTCGCTGGAACGCTGTGCTCGACAGCGTCTCCTTCTCCCGCTCTCTCCCTCGGCTCGAGGTGATGCGGCAGCGCCTCTCCGGGGCCGACCCCACGGGTCGGGCAGGGGAGATGGTCCTATTGGCGTTCGCCGAGGCCTTCCTGGAGCGGCTGCAGCCCGGTGCGGGAGCCTATGAGGAGCGCGTCGGTGTGGGGGAGCGGTGGCTGGCGGTCGAGGCGGGGACGGAGTGGACGCTCGACGGGCGCGTCGTGAGAGTCCCGGATGCTCGAACGGCGGCGTTCTACCAGCTGATCGGTCGCTACGTGCTCGTCGACGTGGCCCGACGCGTCGAGGAGGACCTGGCTGCCGACGGATCCGGGGTCGTCCCGGCCGGACTGCGGCCGCTGGTGAGCCGACTTGAGGGGCACAAGGTCAGCATCGACCCGCGGAAGTCCACCTCGACCAAGGCCCTGGAGGCCTGGCTGGGCGGCGACTTTGAGTACCTCGCAGACCGCGCATTGAAGAAGGTGGAGGCAAACCTCTCGGACCAACGGGTCGCCGTGGCTGAGGCCTGGACCAGCGCCTACGCGCTGCGGGACTCAGGTGGGGATGGGCGGCACGTGCGATACGCGGCGCTGGTCCGCGATGGTCGCGAGATCGGCTGGGTAGGCCTGTTTGCCTCCGCCGGGACTCGGGTGTCGTATGTCCTCGCCAGCGACACCGCGCTCAACACGTCGGAGCTCACGGCGAAGGCTGGCGGACAGCTTCTGGTGGCCGCGGCCGGGAGCTACGTGACGGCGACGGGAGAGACGTCGGGTCTGGCCGCCTTCGGGGGACGCATCGAGAACTTCCTGATCAGCCCGAAGATGGATGGCCTGGTCCTGGTCCACCCTGAGCACGGGGTCCATCTGCTCGACATGCGCGCAGGCGGCGAGCTGCCGGGCCGGTCCGGTGAGCTTCGGCCGCTGCGCTCGCTCAGTGATCTGCAGGAGCTCACCGCGTGGATCGAGGCGGAGGGGGCCAGCGCGTTCCAGACCCACCTGCTCGTCACGCCACGCGGGTTCGCGATCGACGAGGAGACCTCGGACCCGGACCTACGTGAGCGGAGGCTGCTCGTCCAGGGCGCCTACAATGGCAGTCCGGTCTTCGCGATGGTCGATCTCCCCGGAACGAGCCCGGTGTCGCTCTTCGAGGCCGCTGTGATTGCGGCGCGCGCTCTCGAGACCCCCGAGTCCGAGGGGGGCCCGGGCTGGCAGGTCCAGGCGGTGGCCAACCTCGACGTAGGTTCGTACGACATCCTTGAGGTCTGGGGCCCTATGGGGGAGCACCGGCGGGGCGGGCCGAACCCGCTGTCCGGAGCCCACAACCTCGTGCTCGTGAGCCTGCGATGACGCTCTTGCTGGCCTGCGCGCAGCAGCCCGCCTCACCGCTCGTCGTCGAGCTCCCGGAGACCCGCCACGCCGTGGAGCTGGGCGAACCTCAGTCGTTGGCGTCGGGCGGCGGACTCGAGCTGAGTCAACTCACCTGGACCTGGCAAGAGGCCTCGGGGAAGGCGTGGGTGGTCGAGCTGAATCGCGACGCCGCGCTCGGCCTGGTTCCGGCGACGGGTGTGCAGTTCATGGATGCGTTCGTCGAGCTCCCGGAGACGGGGGCGGCGATCAATGGGGCGTTCTACGAGAACGGCGGGCCGATGGGGCTGGTTCGAGTCGGCGGTGTGTCGGTCAGCGACGTGTCGCCTCGCGGGGGCTCGGGCATCTTGTTCTGGGGCCCGTCGCCGCCGCTCATCACCCATCGGGATCTCTGGGACGGACACGGAGACAACGCGCTGCAGTCCATCGATCGTCTGGTGGACGGCGGGACCAGCCTGGTCCAGCGGAGAGACGGGGCGCCTCGAGCGGCTCGCTCGGCGGTCCTGCTGAGCCAGGACCGTCTGAGCTTCGTCGTCGCGGCCGCAGACGCGTCCATCGCCGGAGACGGGCGCGACCTCTCGCTGCGCGGAACGGTCGGCCAGGGGCTGCCTCTCTGGGCCTTCGCGGACTTGGCGGTCGCTCTCGGGGCCGGTCAGGCGCTGAACATGGACGGCGCGATCTCCAGCGGGCTCCGGGCTCGGGTCGAAGGCGAGGATGTCCTGGTGGTGCGGAGCGAAGCGGGCACCATCAACGCTTTGGTCACGCACCCCCGCTGAGGCCTTGCCCGATCGCCGCGCGCAGGTCCTCGACCAGGGCCTCGATGTGCTCGGGGCCCGTGCGGAAGGAGAGCACACAGACCCGCCCGACGAAGACCGAGCGGCCAGCCTCCTCGATGGTGGCGCCGCTCAGGAAGACCCGCTGCTTCTGGTTCACGCGCGCCAGGACCTGGCGGGTCAGGCCGTCCGGGTCCGCGTGGCCGGGGGGCTCGACCCGGAAGGCGAAGAGCGAGAGCTC
>CALGIB010000282.1 GCA_937915955.1 uncultured Pseudomonadota bacterium | reverse complement strand
GTACTCGGCGGTCATCACGTACAGACCCAGGTCCACCAGGTCCATGATCGCCGAGTCGCCCTGACCGATGCCCGAGGTCTCCACGATGATGAGGTCGAAGCCCGCCAGCTTGCACGCGTCCACCGCTCGCTGGGTGGCCCGGGACAGCTCGCCCTGGGCGTCGCGGGTGGCCAGGCTGCGCATGAAGCAGCTGGGCGTGTGGATGGCGTTCATGCGGATGCGGTCGCCCAGCAGCGCGCCGCCGGTGCGCTTGCGCGTGGGATCGATGCTGAGCACGGCCAGCTTGTGGTCCGGGAAGTCGCGGGTGTAGCGACGGACCAGCTCATCGGTCAGCGAGCTCTTGCCCGCGCCGCCCGTGCCGGTGATGCCCAGGACCGGCACGTCGCGCCGCTCGTGGGCTTGATCCAGGGCCCGCGCCAGCTCGGCGGGCATGCGGCCGGCCTCCTCGACCTCGCGCTCGGCGTAGGTGATGACCCGGGCCACGGCCCGGGCCTCGCCCGCTCGGGCCCGCTCGAGCAGGTCCTCCTCGCCCGTGTCGCTCAGCTCGAAGTCGGCCCGCTGGACCAGGTCGCTGATCATGCCGATCAGGCCCATCCGGCGCCCGTCCTCGGGGGTGTAGATGCGCGTGATGCCGTGCGCGTGCAGGTCCCGCACCTCGCGCGGCACGATGACGCCGCCGCCCCCACCGAAGATCTTGACGTGCCCGGCGCCGCGCTCGACGAGCAGGTCGCGCATGTACCTGAAGTACTCGATGTGCCCGCCCTGGTAGCTGGACAGGGCGATGGCCTGGGCGTCCTCGGCGACGGCGGCCTCGACGACCTCGGTCACGCTGCGGTTGTGCCCCAGGTGGATGACCTCGCAGCCGTGGGCCTGGATCAGGCGACGCATCACGTTGATGGCGGCGTCGTGGCCGTCGAAGAGCGAGGCTGCGGTGACGACGCGGACGCGGTGGACGGGCGTGTACTTCTCAGGGCTCATGGGCGGTCCTCGGACGCCTGACCTAACGTGCTTAGAATCCTCCGGTGGCTGCCACCCTCCCCTGCCCGTCCTGTCAGCGCGCGAACGCGCCGCACAGGCCCACCTGCCTCTACTGCGGCGCGAAGATGCCCAGCCCCGCGGCGCCGCCGCCCCAGCGCCCCGATCGGGCCCTCCCCCAGGACCTGGACGTGCTGTTCCGCAAGGCCATGGTGGGGGGCTCGACCCAGGCCCTGAAGCGCGCCCTCGAGGAGACCCGGGAGGAACCCCCGCCCGCAGCAGCCCAGGCTCCGAGCCGACCGCCCGAGTCCATCCCGGAGCTGGTCGCGGAGCTGGTGCAGAAGACCCAGGAGCCCCCGCCGGCGCGGAGGATCCCGCCGCGTCAGCTCTACGAGGAGCTGCGGGCGACCCTGGCCACCGCCGAGCCGCTCGAGGCGGAGCTGAAGGCCTCGGAGCAGGCGCTGCAGCAGGCCCGCGATCAGCTGGACCTGCTGCTGCAGGCGCTGGGCAAGCTCAGCCCGCTGCCGCCCGTGCTGCTGCCGCCCTTCCGCCAGGCCAGCGCGCTGTTCCTCGAGTCCCCCGGTGACGGCGACCGCGCCGCCGAGCTGGCCGAGGCGCTGGAGCTGGACCTGCCAACCGCGCGCATGATCGCGATGTCCCGGCACCCTCGCGTAGCCCTGCGCTCGCAGGACCCCCAGGCGCTCGAGCGCCTGGCCCGGCGCTACCGGGAGGCCCTGGGGCTGCAGGCCTGCGTGCTGGATCAGGCCGCCTTGCTGGCTCAACCTCGGGCCCGAGCGGCCCTGCTGCTGGACCCGGCCGGGCCCTGGCAGGTCAGCTCGCAGCCCGCCTGGGAGCTGG
>CALGIB010000281.1 GCA_937915955.1 uncultured Pseudomonadota bacterium | reverse complement strand
TTCACGGCGAACATGGAGCAGGGCCTCGACAAGATCGCCGAGGGCGCCGCGGACCCCACCGATTACCTGGCGACCTTCTACAAGGGCGCCTCGGACAGCCAGGGTCTCGTACGGCTGATCGAGCTGGCCCGCGAGCAGGCCGACCCGCGCGCGATCTGCACGATCAGCCTGGGCGACCACGAGGACCACGACGTCGCCGTTCGGGTGGGCCGTTACGGGCCCTACCTCGAGCACGGCGAGTCCAAGCGCTCGGTCCCCGAGGGCATGGCCCCCGACGAGCTCACGCTGGTCCGAGCCCTGGAGCTCCTGGCCGAGCAGCCCGAGGGCCCCCGCGAGCTGGGGGTGGGCCCGGACGACCAGGCGGTGACCCTGCACGTCGGTCGCTTCGGCCCCTACGTGCAGCTGGGCGAGCAGGAGCAGGGCAGCAAGGTCAAGCCCAAGCGCTCCAGCCTGCTGCGCGGAATGGAGGCCGACCAGATCGACCTCGAGATGGCGCTGCGCCTGCTGTCCCTGCCCCGGCTGGTGGGTTCAGACGCTGAGGGACACGAGATCCGGGCCTTCAACGGCCGCTATGGCCCCTACATCAAGTGCAACGGCCAGAGCCGCACCATCCCGGACGAACAGGGGCTCTTCGAGATCACGCGGGACCAGGCCATCGAGCTGCTCTTGCAGCCCGCCAGGCGGAAGGCCAGCTCGACGATCCTCGCCGACCTCGGCCAGGACAACGAGGAGCGCAAGGTCCAGATCAAGAAGGGGCGCTTCGGGCCCTACATCACCGACGGCGAGGTGAACGTGACCCTGAAGAAGGGCATGGAGCCCGAGGAGATGAAGCTGGAGGAGGCCCTGGACTTGCTGGCCACCAAGCGGGCCGCCGGGCCCGCCAAGCGCCAGCGCGCGCCCGCGAAGAAGGCCCCTGCCAAGAAGGCCCCCGCCAAGAAGGCGGCTGCCAAGAAGCCCGCAGCGAAGAAGGCCCCCGCCAAGAAGGCGGCCGCGAAGAAGCCCGCGGCCAAGAAGCCGGCGACCCGCAAGCCCGCCGCCAAGCGCCCTCCGGCCAAGTAGAGCTCAGCCGAAGAGCAGCGGCCACTCGCGAGCCAGGAGCTCTAGCGCTTCGGGGCCGAGATCCCGCTGCCTGGCGAACAGGAAGCGGGCCAGGCGCCGCCTGAGGCGGGGCCGGTCCAGCACCAGCGGCTCCGGCGTGAGCGCAGCGCACTCGGGCGCGAGCTCCCGGAAGAAGTCTTCGACCAGCTCGGACTCGAGGTGGCCGAGGCTCTGCACCAGCTGGAGCAGGACCGCGGCGTCGGGGGTCAGCCGCACCTGGCGGTGGCCCCACTCGAGCTCATGAGCGTCCATATCGGCCACCGGGTAACCGTCGGACCGTCCCGGTCAACTCGAGCCCGGCGAGCAAGCGCGTCAGCAGCCGGGGCTCGAGCGCGCTGCGGGAGGCGAGCTCGTCCAGACAGCGGGGCTGGTCGAGGGCCCGCAGCAGAGTGGAGGCGGGGTGTTCCCTCGCCCGCACCCGGGACGCGGCCTGCTCCGCGCGGAGCAAGGGCTCGGCGCCCTCGAGGAGCAGGCGGAGGGAGCCCTGGCTGGCCGGAGCGTCCACCCTGTCCGGGACGGCCAGCAGGTCCCGCCCGAGCTGCAGGGCGGCGTTGGCGGTGTGCAACGCCCCGGATCGGCGCGCCGCCTCGCAGACCACCGTGGCCGCTCCGAGCGCCGCGATGAGGCGGTTGCGAGCCGGGAAGGTCCACCGCGAGGCCGGCGTGTCTGGGGGCAGCTCGCTGATGACCAGGCCACGACTGCGGAGGGCCTGGACCAGCGGGCGATGGTCCCGGGCCAGACCCGAGCCCAGGACCGCGACGCTGTCCCCTCCCGCGTCGAGGGCTCCCCGATGGGCCGCGGTGTCGATGCCATGCGCCGCCCCCGAGACGAGCACACCACCGGCCAGAGCGACGGCCTGACCGACGCTGGCGGCCACGCGGCGACCATAGGGGGTGCAGGACCGTGAGCCCACGACCGCGACCATGCGACGGGCGAGCAGCTCCGCCCGGCCGTCCAGCCAGATCACCGCCGGAGGCCGCGCCAGCTCGCGCAGCGAGGCGGGGTAGCCCTCGTCCAGGAGGGTCAGCGCCGGATAGGCCTGAGCTTGGTGGCCGTGGACCGCGAGCGACGAGGCCTGGGTCGGCGTGAGGCCGGCCCGGATCAACTCAGAGACGCCGCAGGTCAGGAAGTCCTGACCCAGGCGAGCGACGACCGACCCGAGGTCAGCCCGTGTACAGATGCACGCCGCTGCGATCCAGCGACGTGAGAGGTTCGTGTTCAAGACCGGATCTCCCGAGGGAGTGGCGGCCGGTCACGACCAACTATCCGAACCCCGCAGCTACTGCACGGACTGGCCGACCTGGTCGCCGACCGCGACCTTTCGGTCCATGTCGACCAGCACGCCCGAGGCGTAGCCCTCTTCGACGCGCGTGATCACGACACGCCCAACGACCTGCTCCGGGATGCCTTCCAGGTCCTCGGACCACGAGACGTAGCCGTCGCGCTGATGGATGACGTAGAAGCTGTTCCCGACCCGCACGCCGTCGGCCTTGCCGCGGTCGATGAACACGACCTCGCCCAGCTGAGCGAGTTCGTTCAGCGACTGATCCTCGCGGGCGATGATGACGCCGCTGAGGTCTCCGTTCGGCTCGGAGCCCGAGACGTTGGCGTCGACGACCATCGGCGGCCCGACCCGATCGCCGCGCTTGGCGTGGCGGAAGCTGCGCCGCAGAACGGCGGTCACTCGGCCCTCCGTGTCCACGTGCAGCACGCGCGCGTCGGCGACGATGTGCACGATGTTGCCGTACCGAAGGTCGCGATCGTCCGGGTGGCGGACCTTCCCGCCGACCCGATAGATCGACACGATGTCACCGCAGGCGACCGCGTCCGGGTCGTCCAGGTTCAGGTACACGATCTGGTCACTGGCCAGCGTGCTCTGGCCCGTCTTGGCGTGCTCCAGCTCGCCCCAGTCCTCGAGCTCGTCAGACTCGGAGAGGAAGGAAGCAGTCGTGTAGTAGGCGGCGCTGTAGTCACCCTCGAAGCGCACGTCCGGTCCACACTCGAGCTCCGCGTCGGAGAGCGTGGGGACGTCGGGGCTGTAGCCCTCGTCGTCCTCGGGGAACATCATCTCGGGCGCATCGAGCAGAGACCCCGGCGTGAACACCAGGCGCTCGCCCGGGTAAATCCAGTGCGGGTTGGTGATGTAGTCGTTGATCGACCACAGCCGCGGCCAGTAGTAGGGGTCCCCCATGAAGCTCGTGGAGATGTCCCACAGGGTGTCCCCCGGCTGGATGACGTAGGCGTCATCACCGGTAGAGGCCGTTCCAGCGCCTCCGAAGTCGACGTCTTGCGCCAAGGCGGGCGCCAGCAACAGGGAAATCAGCGTCAGCATGCGCACCTCGGGGAGCTTCGAAGGCCCCGGCGGGCCGGAGAAGTCAGCCAGCGCCCGATCCGCAGCCGCATCGCGGACAAGGACGTAGGGCGTGGCTCGATCATGCTCGATCCAGAGCGTCGCGTCAATCCCGCCGTCCGTAGTCATCCTCGTGGCGGACGACGTCGTCGACATGCGGTGTGGAGACCTCGTAGAGGCGGCAATCGGTGACCGCCACGAAGCGATGACGCCTCCCCGGCAGGATCCTCGCGGACTGCCCCGGTCCAAGCCGACGGGTCTGGAGCTGGCCGCGGTCGTCCTCGAGCACGAGGTCCAGATCGCCCTCCTCGACGCGGATCGTCTCGTCCTTCACCACATGGTGTTGGAGCGACAGCCGATGGCCAGCGCGGATCACCAGCACCTTGCCGAGGTAGTCCTCGGTCTCGGCCCAGATCTCCTCGTGACCCCAGGGCTTCTCGACCCGTCTCACGGAGCTCTCACGACGATGGCGTCCGGCACGCCCAGCTCCGTGGCGACCTTGCCCAGAACCCCACGGGCGTCGGCCTCGCTGCCGTAGGGTCCGACGCGCACGCGGTATCGAGTGACCCCGCCGACCATCGCGTCCACCCGGTAGGCCCGGAGGCCGCCTTCGCGGACCGAAGCCAGCTGCGCCTCGGCCTCTTCGGAGGACTCGAAGCTGAACACCTGCACCGCCCAGCCGCCGGTGGGCAGCTCCTCGTCCAGCGCGGGCTCGCCAGGGGGCTCGGGAGACTCGGCGACGGGGGCCTCGACGACGAGGACCTGCAGCTCAGCGTCCGGGATGAGCGGCTCCTCGGGGACCGCGATCTCGGTGTGCTCGGCGACGAGGCGCTGGGGGTAGGTCAGCGCGCTGGCCTCAGCCGCCTGGGCCGGCACCGAGCTCGCGGCCGCCTGCTCGACGCGCGCCAGGAGCTCGGTCAAGGCGTCGTCCTGGACCTCGGCCGCGATCAGCCCGGTCGCCCTGA
>CALGIB010000280.1 GCA_937915955.1 uncultured Pseudomonadota bacterium | reverse complement strand
GAGCCGTGGGCCGGGCTGCCGTCGCCCAGGACCTGCTGCTCCAGGCACGCCCCCAGCAGGCTCAGGCCCGCCGACCAGGCCTGGCGTGAGCCCTCGACCGGAAAGGCCAGGCCTCCGACGACAAGGCCCGCGGCCTGAAGGGCCGTCTGAGGCCGGAGGCGGTCCTCTCCCAGCTCGTTCAGGGTGAAGGACAGGTGGGCAGCGACCGAGCCGGCGACCCTGGGCGAGAGCTCGCCGAGGCGAGGCGCGGCCAAGCCCCAGTACAGCAAGCGCGCCGCGGCATCCGAGGCGTGCTCCCAGGCCGGCCCCTGCCCCGGAAGGTCCTGGTCCAGCCACGCCGAGAGCCCCTCGAGCGAGCCGAGCAGGTGACGCTGGCGATGCAGACCCCGGCCCGCGAGCGCCGGCAGCTCCACGTGCGCGCTGTCGAGCTCGAGCGGTCTCACCGACTGGGGCCGAGCGTCCAGGGGGCGCGCCGTCGGACGCAGCAGGCGCCGCACCAGTCGACCGAGCACCTACTCGCCGGGGACCGAGAACTCGAAGCCGATCTCGTCTCCGAGCTCCGCCTCGAGGAAGGCCCGCAGGCGCTTGCGCATGCGCGCCTCGATCTGCCGGATGCGCTCCTTGCTGACGCCGAAGCGCTCGCCCAGGACAGACAGGGGCAGCGGCTCGTCCACGGTCAGGCGCTCGTTCCAGATCGCACGCTCGCGGTCGTCGCTGAGCGTCTCCGCGAAGACGTCGAGCTTCTCCTTCACCACCGAGCCCAGCTGGTGGCGCCCGGCGATCTCGGCCGGCCCGATGGCCTCGGCGTTGGGCACGACGTCCTTGAGCTGACGCCCACCCTCGTCGCTGCCCCCAGCGGGCGCGTCGAAGCTCATCGCCGGCGCGCGCATGTGCTGGTCGACGTTGACGATCTCGGTCTCGGGCACCTCGAGCCGCTCGGCCAGCAGCTTCGTGCTGGGCTTGAGCCCCTCGGAGATGAGGCGCTGCTTCTCCTTCTGGAGCTGGAAGAACAGCTTGCGACCGTGGCGCGTGGAGCCCAGGCGGACCATCCGGAAGTTGTCCATCAGGTAGCGCAGGATCATCGCGCGGATCCAGTACTGCGCGTAGCTGCTGAAGCGGATGCCGCGGTAGGGATCGTAGCGACGCAGCGCCTCGACGAGGCCCACGTTTCCTTCCTGGACCAGGTCCAGCACGTTGGACCACTGACGGTGGTACTGGAAGGCCAGCTTGACGACCAGGCGCAGGTTCGCCGTGACCAGGCGCTCGGCCGCGTGACGGTCGCCGTCCTCGTACCAGGCCACCGCGAGCTGCTTCTCCTCCTCGGGATCGAGCAGGGGGTAGCGCCGCACCTCGGCCAGGTAGTAGGCGAGCAGGTCGTCCTTGTTCGCGCGGTTGGCCTTGGCCCGGGAGGGCGGGGCCAGCATCTTCAGGCCCGAGGGGACCTGGCGCATTGGGTTGTCCTCTCCGAGGGGATCGACGGGGTTGCCCTCGGCGTCCAGCACCTCGCCGACTCCGGCCTGCTCACCCTGTTCGTCGCGCTCTCCCATCGCGTCACCTCCGCACGGCTGAGGGCTGGAACTCGATGCGCCGGACCAGATCCTCCGCCGCTCCGGGAGCCCCGGCCACGAAGGGAGTACCCACGCTCGAGAGAGGGTCCAGCACCTTGCCCTCGAGATCCAGCAGCACGCCGTCGGTCCTGCATAACAGGGCGAAGCCGGCGAAGGCATCCCAGGCCGCCCAGCCCGCAGGAACGAAGCAGGCCCGCGCCGCGCCCCCGGCGACGAGCGCGAGGTGGGACGAGGTGCTGCCGAGGCTGCGCACACGACCCGGGTAGTCCAGGGCGAACCAGCGGTGGAAGCGGCTGGGCACGTAGATCACCGAGCTCCGATCCAGGCCGCCGGGGCGAAGGGGGCCCAGCGCCCGCCCCTCGCACCAGGCCCCCTCGGGGCTCGCGAGCCACAGCTCACCCAGGCGGGGGAACCAGGTCGCGCCCAGCTCGATGCGGCCCCCTCGGACCCTGGCCAGCGTGCTGCCCCAGTGGGCCAGGCCCTCGATGTAGGCGTTGGTGCCGTCGATCGGGTCGATGTACCAGGTCGCGCCGGCGCCGGACACGCGGGTACCCTCCTCGCCCACGACGGCCTCGCCGGGGAAGAGCTCCTGGAGGCCCGCTCGAAGCCGCGCCTCGACCGCTCGATCCGCGTCGGTGACCCGACTCTGGTCCGCCTTCGTCTCGATCACGAGGTCGGCCTGACGGCTCAGGGCGATCTGACCCGCCTCGACGAGGAGGCTGCGGAGGTGGTCGGCGAACTCGGACACGGCAGACTGCTAACCCAGCCCGTTAGGATCCCGCGCATGAGCTCGAAGCTGCGCATCACCGGGGCCTGGCCGGCCTGGTCTCCCGAGGTCCGAGAGGGCCGCATGTCCAGCCCGGATGGACACGGACGCCGCGTCCTGTTGCGCATCCTGGACCACGTCCCGGGCGACGCCCGCACCCTCGCGGAGCTCCAGGACGAGGCCCAATCCCTGGCCTCGCTGCGCGTGCCCGGGCTGCTACGGCTGGTCCACGTGACCTCGCTCAAGGGCAAGGCGGCGCTGGTCTATCGCTTTGAAGAGGTGGTCTCGGTGGCCCGCGTACTGGACGCGCAGCGGGTCCGCGGTGGC
>CALGIB010000279.1 GCA_937915955.1 uncultured Pseudomonadota bacterium | reverse complement strand
TGTACATCGAGCGGGAAGGCGGCGACGATCGCATGGGCGACGCCAGGAAGGCCAAGGTCTACACGTCGGCGATGTGGCCGCTGCGGGGGCTGCAGGGCGACCTCGCCGAGCTCCACGCCAGCGGTGAGCTGCGTCGCCTCCGGGGCATCGGCGCCGGCATCGAGGCCCTCGTCGGGCAGGCCCTCGCGGGCGAGGAGCCGCCCGAGCTGGCCCAGCTCGAGGCACGCATCCCACCGGGCTTGTTCGAGGTCTCGAGGATCCGTGGCCTGGGGCCCAAGACCGTCAAGCGGCTCTGGCTGGAGCTGGGGGTGGAGTCGCGGAGCGCGCTGGAGTACGCGTGCACCGAGAACCGCCTGCTTAGGCTGGACGGCTTCGGCGCGAAGAAGCAGCGCTCCATCCTCGAGGCGGTGCTCCAGCACCAGGCCAGCGCCGGGCTGTTCACGCGAGACCGGGTTCGGGCCGCGCTCGAGGCGGTGCAGCCTCTGCTCGCAGGCCAGCGCTTCGAGGCGGTGGGTGCCTGGCGACGAGGCGAAGAGGTGCTGGACGGGCTGGACCTGCTCGTGGAGTCCAGAGTCCATCTTCCTGAACGACATGAGGGGGTACCGGTTCGTGTGACCGTCGCCACGGGATCCTGGGGGCTGGCCATGGTGCTCGCCACGGGTCCTCGGGAGCACCTCGAGGCGCTGGACGGGCTGGGGCTGTCTCGGCTCTCGGGCGAGCCCGACGACGAGGACGAGGTCTACGCGAGCCTGGGCTTCTGCTGTCCCCCCGCGGAGCTGCGCCACCGGCCGAACGCGCTGCTGCCGAGCGGGCCGAGGCGCCCTCGCCTCGTGCGGCTGGAGGACCTGCAGGGGGCCCTGCACAACCACAGCACCTGGTCGGACGGAGCCAACGATCTCAGGGAGATGAAGGCCGCGGCGGGGGCTCTGGGCTGGTCCTGGCTGGGCATCTCCGGGCACAGCGGCAGCGCCGCCTACGCGATGGGCCTGGAGCTCCCGCGACTTCGCGACCAAGGGGCTGAGATCGTTGGCATCAATGCCGAGGGCGGGTGCCGGATCCTGGCGGGTGTCGAGAGCGACATCCTGCGCGACGGCGAGCTGGACTACCCCTTGGACGAGCTGCGGCGCCTGGACTTCGTGGTCGCCTCGGTGCACGAGCGCTTCGGGCAGTCGGGCGAGGCGATGACCGCTCGCGTGCTCGCCGCCGTGAGGAACCCTGGCTCCTCGCTGATCGGTCACCCCACGGGTCGGATGCTCCTGGGTCGACCGCCCACCGGACTGGACGTCGAGGCGATGCTGCGGGCCTGCGCGGAGACCGGCACGGCCGTAGAGCTGAACGCCTCGCCCCACCGGCTGGATCTGGCCGAGCCCTGGCTGGAGCTGGCGCGGCAGCTCGGTGTGCCCGTCAGCATCGGCGCGGACGCCCACAGCGTCTCGGGGCTGCGGAACCTCGAGTTCGGGGTCAGCCTGGCCCGGCGCGCCGGGCTTCGGCCCGACGAGGTGCTCAACACCCGCTCGGCGGACGAGGTGCTCGCGTGGGAGCAGGGCAGGCGGGCGGGGCTCAGCGACCGGACGGGGCCGCCCGCTCAGGGAGCAGCGCCCCCGCCGCCAGCGTGCTCAGGAACATCGGCCCCATGATGCCGAGCACCTGGGCCTTCTCGGTGGCGCCAAAGTCGCCGCCTCGCTGCACGTGCAGCACCAGGCCCTCTCCCGCCATCAGCAGCCCCCGGTAGACCAGCGGGTCCAGCCGCAGGCCCAGCGCGCGCACGACGCCCTCGTCCAGCAGCTCGACGACGCGGTCCAGCGTGCGCTCGCGCAGGGGGGCCAGGTGCGGGTCGCTGGGGGCGCGCTCCTGGAGCTGGCGCAGCAGGCTTCCCCCATCGACCTGCCGGTCCAGGTAGGCGCCGATGCCCGCGATGACCTGACGGGCGGGGTCGTCGGTGCCGTGGACCGCCTCGCGCATGCACGCCACCAGCTGGTCCATCAGCTCCTGGTAGAGCGCGAGCATCACGCCATCCTTGCCCCGGAAGTACTGGTAGAAGGTGCGCCGGCTGACCGAGGCCCTGCGCAGGATGTCCTGCACGCTGCAGCCGTCCAGGCCCCGCTCGTCCAGCGCGTGGCGCGCGCCCTCCAGGATCCGTCGCTCGGTCGCTTCGCTCATTGTCGATGTGCTCCGCTCGCTCTGCGAGGTATACACGGTGTATATCCGTGGAAGGAACACCATGCTGCTGCTGACACTGGCCTGCAGTCCCGTCTCGGAGGGGCTGGAAGGGATAGCGGCTCCTGCGGGGGACTTCAGCACGCCGATCCGCCAGGACACCGGGTCGTCCGAGCAGGACACCGAGGACACGGAGGGACCCGCGGACAGCGAGGCGGTGCAGGACAGCGCCCCGACCGCGACCGCCTACGAGGCCTGCTTCTCGGCGATCTCGGGCGAGGAGGGCGGCCCGGACTACGAGCAGTTCGGACCGGTGATCGGCAGCCACTGCTACGGCACCGACCACCAGGACATCACGGGGGTCCAGCGGGTGGTGTTCCTGGGTGACTCGGTCACGGTGGGCACCCCGCCCTCTGCGGACGCCGAGTTCTACCGGAACCTGCTCGCGGACCGCCTCGCCGACCGCTTTGGTCTGGACGAGCCCGACTGGACCTGGCAGGGCGTGAACCTGATCGAGGGGACCAGCTACGTCATCGAGTCCGGGGACTTCGCCCACTGCGCGAAGTGGGGCGCTCGCGCGGACGACCTGATGCAGGACAAGACCCAGGTCCTGGACTGCATGCCCGAGGAGACCCGAGACGAGGTCACGCTGGTCGTCATCACCATCGGAGGCAACGATCTCAACAGCTTGACGCAGGGCTTCATGGAGGGGAAGCCCACGGATGAGCTCTGGGAGCAGACCCGCGAGTTCGTCGGCCTGGTTCGCGAGACGGTCGAGTGGATCAAGGAGCCGGGCCGCTTCCCGAGCGGTGTGCACGTGGTCTTCACGAACCTGTACGAGTTCACCGACGCGACCGGCGACGTCACCTCCTGCCCGGCGGCCGGGTTGGCTGGCTACGGCGAGGCCATCACCGACCCCGCGCTGGAGGAGATGGTTGTCTGGTCGATGGAGCAGTACATGTCGGTCGCTGTCGACACGGACTCGGACATGCTGTTCCTGCTCGAGACCTTCTGCGGCCATGGGTTCAACTACGAGGACCCGGACGGTCGCTGTTACCGCGGGGACGAAGCGGAGCTCTGGTTCGACCTGACCTGCATCCATCCGAACCCGACGGGGCACGCCAAGATCGCGGAGATGTTCGAGGCGGTGGTGGCCGAGTAGGCCCTCAACCAGCCGGTGGGCGAGGGGAGCGGCTCGGCTACTCGGGTTGGAAGGCCGCCAGGACCCCTGCGATCCGGTCGTAGTCGTCCGGATCCGGCTGCTTGCCGCTGCGATGGAGCGCCGCGATGTGCTCGTCCGCCGTCGCCAGCTGGTGCCGCAGCGCCTCGGCCACCGCCTCGCGCCAGGTGCGGGCGGCCTCGGGCTCCAGGGCCCGGGTGGCCTCGGGGGTCAGCTTGTAGACCCAGGCGTGCTCGGAGGCGACCACGCAGCTGGCGTTGCGGCTCCCGCCCAGCAGCCAGCTGCCCGTGCCAAAGAGCGCGCCGGCGTTCAGGTTGGCCAGCTCGATGGCGCGGTTCCCTCGGGCGCTGCGCAGCACCTCGACCTGCCCGGTTCCGAGCAGGAACAGGTCAGCGCCCGGGTCGTGCTCCAGGAAGATGGCCTCGCCTTTGCGGTAGGCCTTGGCCTTGAGCGCCCGCTTGATCCGCATCATCACCGGCGAAGGGCAGCCCCTCAGCGCGGGCAGGCGGCGCAGCACCGCCTCGGCCGGGGGCGGGTCTCCGGGGTCGGTGCCGCGGAGCTGGTCGACGAAGCTCTGCCACCATCGAGGCTTGCCCGCCCCCGGCCTGTCCCGCGAGCCCTGGGCCTTCAGCGCGATGTCCTGGTCCACGCGGTGGACGCGCTCGGCCAGCGACCGCAGCGCGGTCTCGAGCAGCCGGTCGTAGAGCACCTGGTGGTCGTTGCGCAGCTTGGGCAGGTGCTCGCGCGAGAGCACCAGCAGGCGGCACCGGGACGAGGCCGAGACCGCCGCGGTGCGGCGCTGTCCGGGCCAGAAGCCGGCCTCGCCGACGAGCTCGTCCGCGCCGATCGTCCCCAGGCGGGTCTCTCCCGTCCAGACCTCCAGCTCGCCCTCGACGACGTAGGCCATCTCGTCGGCCTCGGTGTTGTCCCGCCAGAGGTTCATGCCCGGCAGCAGCACCCGCTCGACCGCCATGCCGGTCGCTTGGATGGCCGCGCCCAGGTTCGTCTTGTCCATGCGCGCAGTCTACCCCCGGCCGTCGGACGGTTAGCCCCGGGCATGCTCTGGTTCCTGATCAGCTGCGGCGGTGGGCTCGTCGAGCTCGAGAGCCGGCACCTCGCCGACGTCGAGGTGCAGCTCACGCCCGATCGCTTCGAGCTCAAGGCCGGCCTGAACCGGCTGCTCGTCGACCTGCGCGCCCTGCGGGTGGACAGCCTCGGGCGGCCGATCGAAGGCACGGAGATCACTCAGCTTCAGCTGTTCGTGTTCCCTGGCCTGAGCCTGGACGAGGTGGCCGAGGGGCTGGCGGACGACAGCCTGATCCAGTCGGACGTGGGCGTCTTCCTCGAGGCCGCCATCGACGTCGCCTTGCCCCTCGAGGACGAGTACGAGTTCGAGGTCGGGCAGGGAACCTGGCTGCTGATCGCCGCCGACGCCGCGGGCGAGGCCCAACGAATGGCTTTCCTGCTGCCGACGGAGGGCGGCGCCGGGGAGCTGGTGTGGGAGGCCGAGGCGGCACAGATCGCGGTGGACCTTGGCTGGGGCGATCCGCTCCCCTGGGGCGCGAGCTACGACTGGAGCGGCGTCGAGACCGACGTGCAGGGCCGCGAGCTGCTGCACCGGCAGCTGGACCTGCTCT
>CALGIB010000278.1 GCA_937915955.1 uncultured Pseudomonadota bacterium | reverse complement strand
CGATGCAGGGCGGAGGCGCCCAGGGAGGCGCGATGCAGGGCGGCGCGATGCAGGGCGGAGGCGCCCAGGGAGGCGCCCAGGGCGGCGCCGGCGGCATGCAAGGCGCTGGCACGAAGGGCACGACCGACGCGTCAGGTATGCAGGGTGGCGGAGCCGGCGGCATGCAGGGCGGCGGCCAGAAGGGCGCCCAGGGTGGCGCCGGAGGCATGAAGGGTGGCGGGGCCGGCAGCATGCAGGGCGGCGCCGAGGGCGGCAAGGGCGGCAAGGCCGGAAAGGCCGGAAAGGCCAGCGGTCCTGGAGAGCAGGCCGGCGGGCACTGAGCCAAGGCTTGCTGCACCTCCTCCTGGGCGCCTCGCTGGCGCAGGACTACGTCCCCGGCGAGCTGGTGGTCGTGGTCGACGACCGTCGAACCCAGCGACTGGATGATCCGGTCGTCACGGTGCTCGATCTCGACGGCAACAGCTGGACCATGCCGCTCCTGGACGACGGCAGCGACGAACGGGACGCCATCTCGGGCGACCACATCTTCGTCCAGCGCATCCAGACCGTGCGCGAAGGCAGCGCGCTGGTCTACATCGCGGACGGCCGCGAGGGCCGCTTCGTGCCCATCATGCGGGACCGGGTGGTGCTGGGTGGCGAGCAGCGGGTCTCACTGCGCGTGCCCGAGGAGAAGGAGCCCGATCAGGCCTCGCTCATCGCCCAGCTCGAGGACGCGAGCGTGCGCCCGGAGCTGCTCTCGGCCGGAGACAGTCCGGACCTGCGCCGCTGGCACTCCAGCTCTGCGGAGACCTCGCTGGCTGTCATCGGGCTGCTCGGGCTGCTCCTGGCCTGGGTGCTCCAGATCCGAGCGCGCGTCGAGACCGCCCTCGGGGACGCGCCGAAGCCGCTCCCGCCGTCGCGCTGGCCTGGCCTGATCGGCCTGATCGGCGCCGCGCTCCTGACGCTCCTGGTCTGGGGCCCGGCGCTGCCATCGCTCGGCCGGGACTTCCTGGGCATCGAGTACGTCGATCACTACGGCACCCAGTGGTTCTTCTGGTTCGTCGAGCACGCGTGGACGACGGGCTCGGGCATCGACAAGACCGACCTGTTCTTCTACCCCTGGGGCAAGGACATCTACGCCCACACAGGCGCGAACGTGCTGGACGCCTGGGCGGCGCTGCCCCTGCGGCTGCTGCTGGGCCCGGTCGCCGGCTACAACGTCTTCATTCTGCTGATGCACGCCGTCAGCATCTACGTCTTCTACCGGCTGGCCCGCTTCCTCGCGCGGGACCGGGTCGCGGCCGCCATCGGCGCGCTGCTCTACGGCCTCCAGCCCTACCTGCTGCTCGAGTTCCAGGAGGGACGCCCGACCCAGGGCATCACGCTGCTGCCGCTGATCTTCGTCGGCGGGCTCCTGCTGACGGGACGCCAGCGCGGCCTCCTCGCCCCCGTGATCGGCGGCGTGGCCATGGCGCTGACCGGCTACCAGTACTGGTACTACGCCATCTTCGGGGCCATGGTCGCCACCGCGCAGGCGTGCTGGTGCATCGCAGTGCCCGGCCCCGCCTCGGGGGGGCGTTGGCGCGTCCTTGGCCGCTACACCCTGATGGCCGCGGTGGCCGGAGCCATCGTGCTGCCCTCGGTCCTCCCGATGCTCCAGGCGACGATGGGGGACTCCGAGGTGCCGGGCCTGCTCGATGTAGAGCTCTGGTCCGCCCGCGCCTCCCCGCCGATCACCCGGGAAGGTCAGGACATCGGCATCTTCAGCTGGCAGCCTCTGCGCCGCGCGACCGGCTTCCTTGTCATCGACGAAGACGCCAACGAGCTCTTCCTGGCCCAGCACCCGGCCTTCCCGGCGGTGCTCTGGCTGGGGCTGCTGCTCTGGTGGCGTCGCCCCGGGGCGCTCCGGCGTGGCCCGACGGCGGCGGTCCTCGTGCTCCTCTTCGTCGTGGCCACGGGGCCCATCCTGCTGGTCGGCGATCTGGCCCTGCCCAACCTGATCTACATCCAGATGGTCAAGGCGGTGGGCTTCCTTCAGCGCCTCTGGTGGCCCTCACGCTCGCTGGTCTACATCGTGATGTTCGCCAGCCTGGCGCTCTGCTCGGGGCTGGCCTGGCTGCGCAGCCAGCCCTGGAAGCTCCAGGTCGCTGGCTTCGCGCTGCTGATCTTCGGTTGGGGGGCGAACCTGAGGAACGCCGGGCTGGCGCCTTTCCCGACCTGGGACGCGCGCGTCCCCGCCGGCTACCGCTGCCTGGCCGAGGGCGACGATGGCTCGGCCCTCATCGAGCTGCCCTTCGCCTGGACCCAGGCCCACCTGTACTTTCAGACCGTGCACGGTCGGCCCCTGCTGGGTGGCATGCTCGAGGACAACGAGACCTTCACCCCCTTGGAGTTCACCGAGTTCCGGCTGGGGGACCCGATGGTGGGGAAGCTGCTGTCGGGCGATCCCACGGGCTTCGACTGGGCCGAGGAGGACGAGGAGCACGTGCGTGACCTGGGCTTCCGCTACGTCGTGGTGCAGAAGGACGCCTGGTACCGGCCCGAGGACCCCGAGGGTGTCGGGCGCCTCGATCTGCTGATGGAGACCCTCGAGCTGCGCTTCGAGGCGCCGGTCTACGACGACGCGCGCATCGCGATCTACGCGCCGTTCGGGGACCCGGCGCCCTGTGATCTCGAGGGCTTCGTGGTCGACAACGCACCGCGAGGCCACACCGAGCAGATGCAGAAGATCCGCGAGCTGGACCGCAGGCGCCAGGTCTACGGCCGCTGGCTGAAGCCCCTGGACTGAGTCGACCCTGCGCTCAGTCCGGGATGTTCGTGCCTTCCCGAACGAGCTCTGAGGTCGCCAGCGTGCGGACCTGAGCGCGGCTGCCCGGGTAGATCGAGGCGACCAGGCGCGCGGCCGTCCACTGCACGGCCTCGTCGTGCTCGCCGCCGATGGCTCCGGTGAAGAACTCGATCTGGGCGAAGGGGGTGCTCCGGGCGCCGGCCTCGAGCGCGCAGATGCGCAGCTCGTCGTCCTCGTTCGACGAGAACGCCCGTCGGCCTGTGGCCATGTAGTAGACGGCGGGCAGCGCCGACTCGAGCTCGTTGCTGTCCGCCAGCCAGGGGTAGGCGGTGCCGTTCATCGCCTTGGCCATCGCTTCCTTGTCGAGGCTGACGACGTCCCCGTTGGCGGACATCGGTCCGGACTTCGCGAGCTTGCCCTTGAGCGCGCCGGCCACACCGTCCATCGTGGTGTCCTGATCCGGCGGGTAGAGCATGAAGTAGCGCCAGGCCGCCGCCGCTCGGACGTGGGGGTGGGCCTCGGCCGGCAGGTGCTCCAGCAGGTGACCGGTGACGTCCTCGGCGAGGAAGAGGGACTCACGCGTCCAGCTGGACCAGGCGTAGTCGGCCATCAGCAGGCCGTCGCGGCCGCCGACCTGGGTCTTGATGGTCTCGATCGCAGCCAGCATCTCCGTGACGCAGCGCTCGTCCGGGGTGTCCGCCGGACAGGCGGCGGGGAGGGAGGACATGACCACATGCTGAGCGCAGTGGCGCACCAGCTCGCCCGAGGCCTCGCAGAGGGCGAGGCCGTGGGAGAGCTCGGCCACCCCGCCGGTCCGGGTCAGGAGCTCGCCGACCTGGAAGTGACACTCGTGTCGGGCCACGCCCTCGGGCCAGGCCTCGAAGCAGGACCAGGCAGCCCGCTCGGCCTCGCCCCGGCGGGCGAGCCCCTGGGCCTCCGCGGTCAGGCAGGCGCTGTCGCCCTTGGTGCAGGCGGCCCAGACCGCCTCGCTGTCCCAGCTGTCCTTCCAGAAGGGCGCGTAGGCAGGGCCCGTGGGCGGCGCGCCCTGGCTGGGGCCGGCCGCCTTGCGCGATCGGGTGGAGCCCTCGCGCTTGTAGCGCACCTGGTAAAGGTGGGGCCGGAGCATCAGCTGCTGGCAGCGGGATCCTGCCTGGCTGCCTCTCGGGACGGCGTTGCAGAGCGCGCTCTGCTGGGAGGGGTCAGCGTGGGCCAGCTGCTCCAGCAGGACGGCCTGCTCGAGGGGATCGGTGAGCGCAGCCAGATCCCGGATGACCCGCTCGGCGTCCTCGGCGAAGGCCGCGTCGGCCACCTCCGCGCGGCAGCTGGCGTCGGTACAGTCGGACCACTTTTCGGCGGGCGAGTTGCAGGCCAGCCACGAGAGGAGCATGAACACGGCCGGTCTATAGCACGCAGATGCGGCCCTGGTGCCAGACGGAGCGTTCCCTTGCGCTCAGTCCACAAGCTCGCATTCCAGCCACACCTGGAGCAGCTCCAGGTCCTCGTCGTAGACCCCGCCGCCGACGGGCATGTCCTCCGCCTCGAGCGTGCGCACCTGGATGCGCTCCCGCCACTGGATCACGTCCGCCAGCGTGTCGAAGTCCACGCCCTCGGGCGCGCCGTAGCGCTCGGCCGTGCCCGAGCTGTGGCAGGCCCGGCAGTAGCTGGAGAAGAACCCGTCGGCCCAGTTGGCCCAGGTGACCGGGGGCGCGGAGTCGCAGGACTCGGGCCGGGTGTCGGCCTCGAGCAGGCTGTCCTGGGTCGAGGGGTGCTCGCCACAGGCGAGCATCAGGAGCAATACGGTCATGCGAGTGCAGCCTCGATGGGGCCGAGCTGCAGGAAGTCCTCGTCGCGAATGTCGCAGCAAAGGAACTCCTCGAAGGTCCTGGCCAGTGGCTCTGCGACCATCCCACTCGGGAACCTCCTGATCAGACACGCGAGCAACTGAGCAAAAGCGACGATCGAGATTCGGAGCAGGGGTGCCAGCGCCTGGAGTGCCGGCGATCGACGGACACACGCCGGCAGTGCGATAGCCGCGCTCAGGCCACCGAGCGTGGCGTCCCGTTCGCGGGAAAGCTCCGCGACGTGCTTCTCCAGGGCGGCGAGCTCATCCGGCGCCGCGCCGTGCCGATCCCGCCACCGTCGGAGCTTCCTCCTAGCGGATTCCAGCTGCGTGTCCCGATCAAACGCCTGGCGTCCCTGGCGCACG
>CALGIB010000277.1 GCA_937915955.1 uncultured Pseudomonadota bacterium | reverse complement strand
AGACGGGCTCGCTGTGTCGGACCGACCGGGTGGCCAAGTACAACCAGCTGCTCCGCATCGAGGAGGAGCTGGGCAGCGCGGCGCGCTACCTGGGCCGGGCCGCGCTCAAGCGCTGAGCGGGCCTCATCGAGGCTCGATCACCGCGCGGCTGTCGGGGCGCTCCAGCCCCTCGCGGTCGAGCACGCCGTCCGAGAAGGACTGGGCGTCCCGCTCGAACAAGCCGGGCTGGGCTTCGGGCAGGCCAGGAGCAGGAGCAGCATGGAGACCGCTTAGCTTCCTCCAGGCCGCCTGGAGCTCGTCGGGGTGGAACCAGGCCGGGTAGAGCAGCAGCATCGCCCAGGGGAAGATGCCGATGTCCATCGTCATCCAGATGCCCAGGTGCAGCAGCGCGCCGACGCCGATCCACCACCAGTGCGGCCTCCACCGCTGGCTCCAGGCCCGCAGGCGGCCCGGCCGATGGGCGGTGTCGCGGTAGTGGTAGGCCAGCAGCGTGAGCGGCGCGGTCCACTCGAAGAGGTGCGTTGTGGCCGTGGCGACCTGGCTCAGGGGGTAGGCCCAGCCGGACAGCCAGCTCATGTCGAAGCGCGCGATGTGGGGGTCCTGGAGCACCAGGTAGAGCGCGCTGTAGCCCCCGAGCGGCGTCCAGGACAGCGCGGTCTTCTGCACGCCGGCCAGGAAGTACATCACCACGAGCTGCAGGATGAGCAGGTGCCGAGGCCAGGCGGGTACGGTCTGCCCGTCGCCGAACCAGCTGCCCGTCCGGATGCGCGCGTCCAGGGACCAGGCGGCGTGCGAGCGCGAGAGGCTCAGCACCAGCAGCACGTTGCGCATCATCAGGTCGATGCCGCGGTCGCCCAGCGGCAGGACCTTGGCCAGGGCCGCGTAGGTCAGCAGCGCGACCAGCCCCGCGACTCGGGTCCCCAGGCCCAGCGTGAAGCAGACCAGAGCGGTGACGAGCACGCCATAGGCCAGCCAGGCCGAGTCCACGCTGTGGGGCAGCAGCTCGTAGATCAGCAAGGGCGGCTCGCGGGCGGTCACCTTCGAGCCCAGGCCGCCCAGCTCGTCGGGCGCCCAGAGCTGGGGCACGACCCCCAGCCAGGCCGCGCGCCCGAAGTCCACCAGCAGGACGAGCCCGACGCCGATGCGCAGCAGCGCCAGAACGGTCGGCTGCTCGCGGTGGTTCCAGAGGCTGACCCACCAGCTCATGGGGCCAGCTCGCTGCGGCGCACCACCCGGCTCAGCCGGATCGACGTCTCGGGATCCGGGGTCTCCCCCGGGGGCTTGACGTGCGTCCGGATCATGTGGACGCGGACCTCGTTGACCTCGGGCAGCTCCTCGAAGGCCATGCCCGCGACCCAGTCGACGAAGTGACTGTAGCTGGGGCGGGTGCGGCTGGCGTTGTCGTCGTAGACGCCCCGGATGCGGCGGTACACGAAGGTGGACTTGTGCCACTCGTGCTCGGGGTCCAGCGCGGCGTAGAGGGTCTGCCAGCGCTGGTCCGAGCCGCCGCGCACGCTGATGATCAGCTGGTGGGGGTAGGTGTTGGGGTAGGTGAACAGGCCCCAGGCCTGGCCGATGCCCAGGGTGCGCTGGAGGGGCTTGAGCGGCTTGAGCGCGGCCTTCTTGGCGGAGGCGACGCCGCCGAGGTGCTCGATCACCCCGCGCTCGAGCTCGTGGGGCGTGACCGCCCAGCCCAGGCCTGCGAGGAGCTCGGACCAGCGGACCAGCTCGGCCTCGGCGATGGGGTTGTCGAAGCTGCTGGCGTCGATGTTCGAGGGCATCGGCGAGGCCAGCAGGCCTTGCCAGAGCAGGACGACGGCCAGCAGCGCCGCGCGGATCTTGGGCCAGTGTTCGCGCACGCCGCAAGCTATCCTGGGATCAGTCGCCGGGGACGAAGCGCTCCAGCACGACGTAGTCCTCGGCGAAGCTGTAGCCCTGGCCACCGAAGGCCTTCTCGAGCTCGGGCGTCATCGCCGCGGCGGGGGGCAGCACCCAGCCCTCGACCGTCAGGTCCTCGAAGCTGGCCAGGGACTCGGGCGCCTCGGGGCTCGCCACCATCACCGTGATCAGGCGTCCGCCCGTGTCCTTCTTGTCGAACAGGGGGAACAGGTACCAGGTCCGGTCGGGCCGGCCGAAGGTGCCGGGGCGCTCCTGGGCCGCCTTGAGCGGGTAGTGCGCGGTGCCGCTGACGCGCACGGTGTCCTGCTCGACCCGGATGTCGTCGTAGGCGACCTCGAGGGGGTCGGGGTGCCCGTCGAAGGGCCAGAGTCGGGCGCTCCAGAGGAAGAAGAGCACCAGTCCCAGGGCGAGCGCCACGTACAGCGCGGAGAGCTTCTTCATGCGGTCCTCGGGCCCAGGCTATAGCTGGTCGCCATGGCCCGGACCTTCGTCGATCGCGGCGGCACCTTCACCGATGTCGTGCTGCTGTCCGAGGACGGGCAGGCCGCCATCGCGAAGGTGCGCTCGGACCGGGCGGTCGTCGGTCGGCTGGCTCGGGGCGAGCTGGTCTTCGGCACCACTGTCGCCACCAACGCCCTGCTCGAGGGGCACCGGGTCCCGACGCTGCTGCTGGTCAGCGAGGGCTTGGGCGAGCTGCCCTGGCTGCGGGACATGAGCCGGCCTTCGCTCTTCGAGCCGGACGAAGGCTGGCCCGAGCCGCTCTGCGCGCGGGTGGTCGAGGTGCCCGGTCGCCTGGACGCGCAGGGGCTCGAGGTGGAGCCGCTGCGGCTGCCCGAGCTGGACCTCGAGGGGGTCGAGTCGGTGGCCGTGGTCCTGGTCAACGGCCACGCCAGCGGGACCCACGAGGAGGCCGTCGCCGCCGCGTTGCCCGCGGGCCTGCACGTCAGCCTGGGCCACCGCTGCGCCCCCGAGCTGGGGTACCTCGCGCGCGTCCACACCACGCTGGTGGACGCGGCGATCACGCCCATCCTGCAGGCGGCCATCGCCCGCGACGAGATCCCCGAGCAGGCCCAGGCCATGCGCTCGGACGGCAGCCTGTGTCCGGCGTTGGAGCTGCGGGCCCCTGAGGCCGTGCTCAGCGGGCCCGCGGGGGGCGTTCTGGCGGTGGCCGAGGTCGCGCGGCGGGCGGGCTTCGCCAGGGCGGTGGGGCTGGACATGGGCGGCACGTCCACGGACGTCTGTCGGGTGGACCAGGGAGCCTCGCCTCGACGGGAGGGCCTGGTGCAGGTGGCGGGGGTGCAGCTGGCTCGTCCCATGCTCGAGGTGGAGACCATCGCCGCGGGCGGCGGTTCCGTCTTGAGGGCGGGTGCGCGGCTGGCGGTCGGGCCCGACTCGGCCGGAGCGACGCCG
>CALGIB010000276.1 GCA_937915955.1 uncultured Pseudomonadota bacterium | reverse complement strand
CCAGCTGCCGGGGTAGCAGCCAAGGTCCACGACCCGCTGCCCCTTCGCGAGCAGCTTGAAGCGCTGGTCGATCTCCTTGAGCTTGAACACGGACCGCGCCGCGTAGCCCTGCTCCCTGGCCGCCTTCGTGAAGCGGTCCCCCCGGTAGGAGTTGCCGCCCACGACCTTCTTGCTCACGCGCCCGCCGAGGCGATGGCGTCGAAGCGCTCCCAGGCCTCGGGCACGCCGAAGCCCTCAGAGCTGGAGAAGCCGATCAGCTCGGGCAGCTTCAGGCCCAGGTCCTTGCGGAGCTTGCTCCAGGCCGCCGCCCGCTTGCTGCGCTTGAGCTTGTCCGACTTGGTCGCCAGCACCAGGATGGGGATGTCCGCCTGCCGCAGGCCCCAGATCAGCTCGGCGTCGAGCTTCTGCACGTCATGGCGCGCGTCGATCAGCACCACGACCAGCTTCAGCGTAGAGCGCTGGGCCAGGTAGCCCTCGATCAGCGGCTTCCACTGCCGCTTGATCTCGTCGGGCACCTTGGCGAAGCCGTAGCCGGGCAGGTCGGCGAACGCGAGCCTGGATTGGACCAGGAACAGGTTGATGGCCTGGGTGCGACCAGGCGTGCCCGAGACCCGCGCGGCCTTCTTCACGTCCAGCAGCCGGTTGATGGCCGAGGACTTGCCGACGTTGCTGCGCCCCGCAAAGGCGATCTCGGGCAGCGGGGTCTGCGGCAGCAGATCGGCGCGGGGGAAGCTGCCGAGGAAGCCGACGCGACCGCCCGCGAAGGTACGGACGGGCTTGGGCAACGTAAGGGTCATACGCCCGTGTAACCCCCTCCCCCGCCCCAATCGGCAACACTGAGCCCGCATGGACCACCTGAGCTGGAGCCGCAGCACCACCACGCGCCGGGTCGAGAGGATCTCGGGCGACGGCGTGGTCTACGTCATCTCGGACATCCACCTGGGCGACGGCTCCCCCAGCGACATCTTCGTCGCGAAGGACCGCCAGCTGATGGCCTTCCTGGACCAGGTCGAACATGAGCAGGCCACGCTGATCATCGCCGGCGACGCCATCGACTTCAGCCAGGCCTGGTTCTTCACCGAGGTCCTGCGCGCACACGGCAAGGTGCTGGGTCGCTTCTCGGATCTGGCCAGCCGCGGCAGGCTCTTCTACATCCTGGGCAACCACGACCACGACCTGCGCCTGTACGTCGACGTGCTGCGCATCCCGGTCGTACACGGCGTCGAGATCGGAGAGCGCACGCTGGTCCTGCACGGCTACGAGTTCGACCCCGTCATCGGCGTCGACATCGACGGCGCCGAGCACCGGACCAAGGTCCACCACCTGGTCGAGCGGGTCCTGCGCACCTGGCTGCGCCTGCCCCTGCAGCACTTCTACAACCGCTGGAACCGCGTCAGCTTCTGGTTCTTCCACAAGCTGGTCTGGCTGCGCCGACGGACCTCGGCCCTGCTGGACGGCATCACCGGCGGTGACCAGCGTCGCAAGCACGTCGCGCAGACCATCGCCTACTGGACCCGCTGCCAGCTGGGCGACCCCGCCTCGATCTTCCACCCGGCCTGCCACTTCCTGGAGACCGGGCCCTACGACACGCTGATCTGTGGCCACTCCCACCTGCCCGGCCAGGTCCGCCTGGACTCCGGCAAGCGCTACGCCAACACCGGCTCGTGGACCTTCACCAGCTCCTCGGTGCTCCGCATGGAGGGCGCGGAGCTCGAGGTCCGGGACTGGATCCGGGACCGCCCCTACGACGACACGCTCTACCGCCCGCTGCTCGAGGGCAGCATCGACCACCTCACCTTCGAGGACTGGTGGCGGGACAACTACATGGGCTGGCTGCGCTACCGGGTGGGCGAGGAGGAGCGCCACGGTAAGCTCCCTGCTGCCCCGGAGGCGCCGTGATCTCCCTGCTCCTGGCCGTCTCTCTGGCGGCCGACACCTCGAAGATGCGAACCGACATGGCGCGCCTGGATCCCGCCGAGGTCTACGTCATGACCTGCCGCACGGCCGCCGACGAGGCGGACAGCGACTGGGACCGGGTCATCGACGTCTGGTGGACCTGCGACGCCGAGGCCCGTCGACGCGAGCTGACCGAAGCGCTGCCCCAGATTCGCGGTGAGATCGCGCTGGCCGAGGTCGAGCGCGACTTCGGACACCTGCGCGCCGAGGCGCCGCTGGACTTCGCTCGCATCGTGCTGGCGGTCTCGGCCCAGCGCCGCGAGGTCCAGCTGCCCTTCTCTGCGGTGCTCGCGGCCTGGCACCGGGTCGTGTCCGACAACGAAGCGCGCCTGAACCTGGACGACGTGCGCACCGTCACCGTGCGCATGCTGCCCAACGACTCGGGCACCGCCGAGCAGCGGGAGAAGCTGGCGGGCCTGCTCCGGCGCGAGGTGGGTGACCTGGGCTTCAAGATCTCCCCCGAGGACCAGGCCGAGGCCGCGGACGCCGCGATCATGGTGTTCCTCGAGCCGACCTTCCGCGAGGTCCAGGAGGGCGACGCCAGCCGAGGACACCTGAGCGGCTGGGAGGTCGAGATCAAGACCCAGCCCATCCGCTACAAGGTCCGAGACGTCAAGGGCGCGCCGCTGCGGGTCCGCGAGCGGGCCGACTACCGCGAGGCCGAGGACGCCGTCTCCGTCGCGATGGAGGCCAGCGCCGCCGCCTTCGCCGAGGCTCTGCTGCTGCAGGTGGTTCGCGAGGTCTACAAGGACTACGCTCTGCCGGAACCCGGCCGAGCGGCCGACTGACCAGCGAGGACCGCGTGAACGTAGACGGCAAGCACTTCCGCACCGTGTGGATGGAAGCGGGCACGGTGCGGATGATCAACCAGCCGCTGCTGCCCCACCGCTTCGAGATCGTAGACCTGCCCAGCTACCAGCACACCGCCGTGTCCATCCGCGACATGACCGTGCGCGGGGCTGGCGCGATCGGCGCCACGGCGGGCTTCGCGATGGCCCAGGCCGCACTGGCCGCGCGAGACCAGCGCTTCCACGCGGACATGGCCGAGGCCGCCGCGGTCATCGAGGCCACCCGCCCGACCGCGCAGAACCTCTTCTACGCCACCCGCCGCGTGCTCCGAGCCATCCAGGCCCAGGGCTCCGACGTCCCTCGGGCGCGCGAGGCCGCCGTCGCGACCGCCCACGAGATCGCGGACGACGACGCGGCGTGCTGCGAGGCCATCGGCAGTCACGGCGAGCCGCTGATCCCCCAGGGCGCGCGCATCAGCACGCACTGCAACGCGGGCTGGCTGGCCTTCGTGGACTGGGGCAGCGCCATCTCCCCGATCTACGCGGCCCACCGCGCCGGCAAGGAGCCCTTCGTCTGGGTCGACGAGACCAAGCCCCGGGGCCAGGGCGCTCGCCTGACCGCCTGGGAGCTGCTGCAGGAGGGCGTGCCTCACGCCGTCATCTGCGACAACGCCACGGGCCACTACATGAAGTCCGGCCAGATCGACATGGTCATCGTCGGCAGCGACCGCATCGCCGCCAACGGCGACGTCGCCAACAAGATCGGGACCTACAGCTCGGCCGTGGTCGCCAAGGCCAACGGCATCCCGTTCTACGTCGCGGCGCCGACGACCACCATCGACCCGGACTGCCCGCACGGCGACCAGATCCCGATCGAGGAGCGCGACCAGGACGAGGTGCGCTGCACCTGGGGCTGGACCGACGAGGGCCAGTTCACCAGGGTCCGCACCACGCCGGAGGGCAGCCCCGCGCGCAACCCGGCCTTCGACGTGACCCCCGCCGAGTACATCGCCGGCATCATCACCGAGAAGGGCGTGGTCCCGGCCAGCGCTCAGGGCATCGCCAGCGTCGCTCGCACGGGCTGACCGTCAGTCCGACGCCAGGTCCCACTCGATGACCAGGTGGGCGCCGTCGCGGCCCCGGAGGTCGGCGCGCAGCCGGTCACCCTCGCGGCGGTAGTCCAGGACCTGCGGGAAGTCGTGCTGCAGGTTCTGGAACACGGCGACCTGCTCGCCCGCGTCGAGCAGCACGAAGCCCACAGGGTCCTGCCCTTGAGGCCAGGCCGTGTAGACGATCTGCCCGTCCAGCTCGGCGATCTCGAGCCACTCGGTGCCGCGCAGCAGGCCGCGGTCGTAGCTCCGGCCCGAGCCCATGAGGCGGCCGTCGTGGACCCGCCATATCTCCTCGGAGGAGGCGTGGCCGTGCTCGTCGAGGGCCTGCCAGTGGCCCTCCATCCACGACAGAAACCCCAGGTCCGCCGGGGGCGAGGCCTGGGGTTCCGGCACGGCGGGCCCATGCGCCGAGGCGCAGGCCAGCAGCAGGCCGAGGCTCAGAGGCTCTGAAGGAAGGCCACGAGGTCGGCCTTCTCGTCGTCGCCCAGCATCGAGGTGTCGCCCATCTCGCCGTCGAGCATTCCGACCAGCTCGGTCAGGTCGGCCACGCTGCCGTCGTGCAGGTAGGGCGCCGTAGCGGCGATGCCGACCAGGCGGGGTGTGTTGACCGCCTCGAGCCCGAACATCTCGTACTCGCGGCCGTCGGTGTAGTCGCCGCCGCTGTGGCAGCCGCCGCAGCCGACGTCTGCCCGGAAGAAGAGCTCCTTGCCGCGCTCGACGGCGTCGGTGTCCTCGACGTCGGGCAGGTCGACCATGGGGTGCCAGTCCACGAAGGCGGCCAGCGCGTCGGCCTCGGCGCCGGT
>CALGIB010000275.1 GCA_937915955.1 uncultured Pseudomonadota bacterium | reverse complement strand
CGGCCACATCGCCGACGTGTAGACCTTGGCCTTCCTGGCGTCGCCCACCATCTCGTGAGCGAACACCAGGCGCTTCAGGAGGCTGAGCACCGCGCGCTTGGACATGGCCTGCACGTATCATCGTTGGATGCTGCTGTTCCTGCTCGGCTGCGGCTCCAGGCCCCGACCCCGACCGCCTCAACCTGCTGGTGGTGACCTTCGACACCACGCGGTTCGACCACACCAGCCGCGACCCCGACGGAGGCACCCCCAACCTCGCCGCGCTGGCAGCCCAGGGGACCTGGTACACCCAGGCTCGCACGCAGATCCCATCACCCTCCCCGCCCACACCAGCCCCATGACGGGACTTCCCTCCGCTGGAGCACGCCGCGAGCTGGCTCAGGCTGGCTAGCGCTCGAGCTCCCGGGCCCGCTGGACCTCATGAAGGAGCTCACGGGCGCCGGCGTGGGCCTGGTCCTTGCGCAGCAGGGCTCGGAGCTTCTGCTCGGCCTGCTTGAGCATGCCCTCGCGCAGATCGATGCGGGCCAGCATCATCGCCGGCTCGGCCATGTTGTCGGCGATGGCGTCGGCGTCCGCGACCAGCTGACGGCCGATCTCCGTGCGCTCGTCCTCGTGCTGGCTGGAGTCGTGGTACACGGCCCAGCCCAGGTTGGCGAGGATCAACGGGTTCATCGGGTTGGCCTTCCTGGCCGCAGCGAGCAGGCGCACCGCCGTCGAGAAGTTGCCGGCGTTGAGCTGGCGCATGCCCTCCTGGTAGCTCTCCTGGGCCTTGTTGAAGAGCCCTCGGTTCTTCATCGCGCGGCGCACCAGGTTCACCGAGCCGATGTGCTTCATGTGCATCATCTGCATCAGCTCGCGGGCCTCGGACGGCAGGCTGAAGTCGTGCTGCAGATTGTCGTAGCGATCCTCGAGCCGGGCGCAGGCGGACTCGACCCGTTCGGGCGGATCGGCGGAGGTCACGCCGACGGCGTACCACTCGTCGCACTGACGCACGAGCGACCACTCCCGCTTGAGCTGCTCCAGCTCCACGTTGCCGCGCGTGGCCACCTTCTGTCGCATCGAGACGAGCTCGGCCTTGCACGCGTCCATGTGCTGCCGCTCTTCGATCACGAAGGTGTTGGCCCCGACCTCGCGATCGTCACGCGATCCCTGGGAGACCCGCTTGAGCTCGAAGAAGCCGGCCCGAACCAGGGCAGACATGTCCGACAGGACCACGTCCGGGTCGATGTCGTCGAGGTCGAAGTCCCAGGCCAGCGGCGTGGTGCCGTCACGCGGCACGCCGAAGAGGCGGCGGGTGTCGGGGTGCACCGGCAGCCGAGGCGCGAACTCGGTCAGCGGCGTGTCCTTGAGCCCGACGTCCGGGCCTCGGAGGAGCGAAGCGTCGGACTCCTGCTCGAAGCGCGCCCAGAGAGCTCGGGCCAGCGGGGGCGACTCGGCCTCGAAGCGAAGCTCGGTCGGGATGAAGCTGACGCCGCCCGCCTCGAGGCAGAGCATCGCGTAGTCCAGCGCCTCGGAGGTCAGCGGCTCCCCCTTGAAGAGCACGGCCCCGCCCGGGACCTCGCTGCAGCTCAGGATGCCCGTCTGCCGCTTGGCCCAGGCCGTGACGACCACTCGGACCGAGTCCTCCACCAGTGCCATGTCGACCTCGCGTGCTGAGGGGCGTTGCGCCCACTACTGTACCCGCATGCTGCTGCTGTTCGTCGCCTGCGCCAAGCCCCCCCAAGCTCCCGCCGCCATGGAGGAGCTCGCGAGCTGGTTCTTCCGCGAGTGGCCCAGCGAGGACCCCGGCGCGCTCGAGTCTGCCGCGCAGCAGCTCTACGACTGCGCGGAGAAGGTCGACCCCGGGGCCGAGGACCCGCTGGACCGAGCCTGGGTCGTGGGACCGCTCTCGCGGGCGGACGTCGAGGGCCTGGTCGATCACGACAACGACCCCGCCAACGGCTTCGGGGTCGGCGAGATCTTCGCTAGCCAGCACGGCATCGAGGACCACATGCGGGTCATCGAGATGCCGGATCAGACGCCGGTCGAGCCGGCCTCTCCCGAGCGCTTCCAGCGCACCTTCATCGACGGCGATCCCGACTGCCTGCGGTCCGGCGAGTGCGAGACCATGCGATCGCACAACGACGTCCATCGGAAGACCGCGCTCTACGAGATCGAGTACGAGATCGAGAAGGAGTGGCGCTACGTCGACGTGCTCGACGAGGACGGTCAGCCCGTGGACCAGGCGCTCTGCGCCAGGAGCTGGAACCTGGACGAGGCCCAGCACAAGGCCATCACGCTGAAGCAGGGCTACGCGCTCGATGTGTTCCTGCCCAGGGACCAGGGCAGCCTGCGGATGCACCTGACCTGGCAGGAGACCGAGATCCCGGGCCTGGACGACGAGGACATGCAGGGCGCGCTGGTCAACGGGATCGAGGACCTGCTGACCCACCAGGACGCCTGGATGGCGGAGAACCTCTAGCCGCCCGGCGGGCCTCAGCCGCGCCGGCGCCGGAGCAGCCCGATGAGCAGCGGCACCAGCACCAGCGCCAGCCCGTCCTTCCGCTCCGTGCGGCCTCGGCAACAGCAGCCTCGCTCCGCGCACACGTCCAGATCGGGCCCGAGCTGGCTGGGGATGGGGGCCTCGTAGTTGCCCGTGTTCGCCGCGTCGTGGTGGATGCTGGCCCACTCGACGCCCTTGTCCGCGTGGCCCCGCGTGCTCCACGCGTAGAGGAAGCCCTCGCGCGTCGTGGTCACCACGTCCAGGTAGCCGTCCCCGTCGATGTCCCCGATGGCCGGCGAGCCCAGCAGCCACTGGCCGGTGAACTTGGGCCAGCCCTCCGGGGACTCGCCGTCGGAGTTCCAGGCGTGCACCATGTAGCCAGCGGAGGCGTAGACCACCTCGCGCCGCCCGTCCCCGTCCAGGTCCGCGATGGCGGGAGCGACCAGGAACTGGAAGTCCTCGATGGCCTGAGGGAAGCCAGGCAGCGCCTCGCCCGTCGCGCCCGACCAGCCGCCCAGGGCGTGGTGGAAGTCGATGGTCGTCGTCAGCGCGAGGCCGATGAGCGCGAAGGTGCCCGCGCCGCCCATGAAGACGTCCGGGTGTCCGTCCCCGTCCACATCGCCCACGGCCGGGTTGTTCGTCATCGACGCGAAGCTCGGCTCGCTGGCGTTGCTGAGCTCACCGTAGCGGTCCCCCGCGTAGCCGAGCTCCAGCGCGACGGTGCCGTCGTGATGCAGCACGGGCGTCTGCCCCAGCATCACGGCGTCCACGATCTCCAGGTCCCCGTCGCCGTCCAGATCCGCGAAGGCCAGCGAGGCCGGGTGCCCGGTCCCGATGATGGGCAGGAGCGCCGCCTCGGCCACCAGGCCCGTGGTCTCTGCCGGCCAGCCCGGCATCGACTCGCCCGTGAGCGCGTCGATCAGGTGGGTCACCGAGGCGTTGCCCCCCTTGACCGTCTCGTTGCCGCCGAGGCCGATCTCCAGGTCCCCGTCGCCGTCCACGTCACCCACGGTCGGCGAGGTGATGATCCGGCTGCCGTTGGTGCCGCAGTTGTCCGGGTGGCAGATCTCGAACGGGTAGTTGCCGAAGGTCTCGCCCGAGACGGTCCACGCGTACAGGCGGCTGTCCAGGCCCGCGGCGAGCACCTCGAGGCTGCCGTCGCCGTCCAGGTCGACCAGGGTCGGGGCGCCCATGACGCCCTCATCGTAGGTGTGGGTCCGGTCGAACTCCGCGGGCTCCCGCCCCAGGGTGTGCACCGGCCAGCCCGCCAGGGCGCTGCCGTCCGCGTGCCAGGCGAAGAGGCGCCCCTCGAGGGTGGCTACGACCACCTCGAGCTGCCCGTCCCCGTCCAGGTCCGCCGCGGCGGCCGAGGCCAGCACGGCGTCGCCCTGCTGGTCGTCCAGGTCGCCCTCGACCAGCGAGGCCGCCTCGGCGTGCTCGACCACGTCGTAGTCGATGTCCGTCCTCACCGGCCAGCCCTGCAGCTCCTCGCCCGAGCCGGTGAAGGCGTGCACCAGGCCGTCGGCCGAAGCCACGACGATCTCGAAGACGCCGTCGCCGTCCAGATCCGCGAGCACCGGCGAGGACTCGCCCGAGCCCTGCAGCGCCACCGGGAAGCCGGGCTTGAGGTCCGGGTCCTCGTGCACGAACAGCGTCCTGCGGGCGCTGCCCTCGCGCCCGTCCCCGTCAGTGACGGTCAGCCGCAGGGTCACCGCTGGCGCGTGCACGCGCTCGACGCGGTCCAGCAGCGGCTCGTCGAAGGGGGGCCCACCCACCACCACGGTGGTGGCCACGGAGGGGTCGAAGGGGACCTCCAAGCCGCGGAGATCGCTGCCCTCTCCGCTGTCCACGGTCTCCCAGTCCCTGGGCTCCCAGCCCTGTCCCCACTCCAGCACCCAGTCGACGCTGCCACCGTCCTGGGCCGAGGCGGAGACCTCCATGGCCACCTCGCCCTGGCGGTCCGGGTAGATGACCGTGAACCACTCGGGCCCGTCGAGCTTGGCGCTGGGCGGGATCTCGCCCCCCTCGACCAGGTCAAGGGCGTGCCGCGCGTTGGCCCGACCGTGCCCGTAGAAGGGGTCCCAGCCTTCGCTGCTGGGGTAGGTCCGAGCCAGCTCCAGCTCCTCGGCGTTGAGGTGGATGTCCATGGACGAGCCGATCAGGATCTGCTCGACCTGCTCGGCGCCCAGCTCCAAACCCAGGTCGCGGCCGGCGCTGATCACCAGCCCGGCGAGCCCCGCGATCTTGGCCGTCGAGCCCGTGGCGCAGCCGTCGGAGGCGGCGACCAGGTCGATGCGAGGCCCGTAGTTGTTGCAGTTGAAGAAGTTGTGGAAGCTGTAGGCCGTGTCCTCTTCCGCGCCGTCGTAGTGCACCGAGTGCACGTACAGCACCTCGCTCGTCATCGCGGGCAGGTTGTGGTGGTAGGCGTTCTCGTCGCCCGCCGCGGCCACGACGACGACTCCCTCGCGGCTGGCCAGAGACAGCGCCCGCGTGGTGTTCGTGGGGTGATCCAGCGCACCCATGGCCATGCCGATCACCCGGGCGCCGTTGTCCACCGCGTAGGCGATGGCCTCGCCGGCCCGGTTGCCGTCGGTGACGAAGGTGTCCCCTGTCCGCAAGGGGATCAGGGCGCAGCTGGGGCAGGTGCCGATGCCGCCGCCGTTGTCACCCTCGCCCACGGCCTCGCGCATGGTCCCGGTGCCGTGGGTGCCGAAGTTGTCGTCGTAGTCGTGCCAGGCGTCGTTGTCGTCGGCGAAGAAGTCCCAGCCGGCGATGTCGTCGGTGTAGCCGTTGCCGTCGTCGTCGACGCCGTCCTCGAAGGAGTGGATGAGGTCCGCCGGATCGAGCCAGGTGTCCGACGAGTCGGGCCCCGCGGTCAGGTCGACGCGTGGGTCCTCGGCGTAGTCCGCGATGTTGACCAGGCCGTTTCCGTCGAGATCGTAGGTCGCGGCCTCGATCCCCTCGGCGTCCTGCGGGAGCGGCAGCTCACCGACGTTGAGCCGGACCTTGTAGCGCAGGTCCGAGTGCCCCCACTCGATGCCCGAGTCGAGGATGGCCACGGCCACGTCGAAGCGCCCGGTCTGCGTGTTCACGGCCTGATCGAGCCAGATGCCCGAGCCCAGCTCGAGCTCCGCTTCGCGCACGGTCTCCTGGGCCCGCTCGGGCACCGTCGAGATCAGGTCCCAGTCGTTCAGGTCGCTGGGACAGGCGCCCCCGTGCCCGCACTCCGGGAAGGTCGGCAGGGGAACGGTAGCGGAGGCGATCGCCAGGTGCAGGAGCAGCATCCGCCCGTTCTACCCGGTTAGGCGCGGCCTATGCGCTTCGAGATCCGACATGCCTTCGACTGCACCCCTCAGCGGCTCTGGGAGCTGGTCCTGGACGAGGCCTACCAGGCCGCGATCGATCAGCGCGCCGCGCTGGACCGCGAGGTGCTCGAGAGCCGCGCGACCGGGGACGGCCGCTTCCACCGCATCCGCTTCGTGCCCGAGCGCACGCTGCCCGCCGCCATGCAGAAGGCGCTCGGCGCCGAGCGCCTGTCCTACGTCCAGGAGCAGACCTGGCGGGAGCGCGACCACAGCATGCGCTGGCGGGTGGTGCTGGACGCCCAGGCCCTGGCCAGCCGCTTCAAGAGCGCCGGAGACTTCAAGATCCACGCTCGGGCCGGGGGCAAGTGCGAGCGCCTGGTGACGGGCGAGGTCAGCGTCTCGGTCCCGATCATGGGGGGCCGCATGGAGAAGAGGATCATCGACGAGCTGACCAGCAGCTACAAGCGGGCGGCCGAGGTCACCAACGAGTTCCTGCAGCGGTAGCTCGCCGCGCCGCCGCGACCTCGGCGCGAGACCAAACTGTTGTCAAGCTGCGCCCCCCGCCGTTGCAGCATCTCCGACGGGGCGGCATGGTCGGTCCATGCTCCTCGGCCTCCTCTCTGTCGCCTACGCCGGCTACGGCGACGTCCTCGACGGCTTCCCGTCCTGGGCCGAGCGCGACCTGCACCTCTGGACCAACGCCGCGCGCGTCGACCCGACCGCGTTCAGGGCCCAGTACGACTGCAACATGGACGTCGAGTTCACGAGCGACGAGAAGCAGCCCAAGCCCCCGCTCTTCTACAGCGCTGACCTGAACGAGGCAGCGCGCTACCACTCCCAGGAGATGCACCAGAGCGGCGTCTTCTCCCACGACTCGCCGGACGGCACGTCCTTCGGCGAGCGGGTCGCCCGGTTCTACGACGACAGCGGCTACGTCGGCGAGAACATCGCCTGGAACTACGAGAGCCCCTGGGCCACGGTCATCGAAGGCTGGATGTGCTCCGAGGGCCACCGCGAGAACATCATGCGGTCCGAGTACGTGGAGCTCGGCACCGGCGTGGTCCGCGAATACTCGACCCAGAACTTCGGCGGCGGCTCGGCCGACTGGTACGGCCCCTTCGCGATGGGCGTACACGAACCCCAGGTCCCGTCCCCCGGCGACACGCTCACCTTCTACGTCGACTGGCTGGGCGACACCCCGCAGTGGATCAAGGTCTTCGTGGACGGCGAGCCCCGGAGCATGGAGCTGCTATACGGCGAGGAGTCCCAGGGGGTCTACTCCGCCACGCTCAGCTCGCCCGAAGGCGGCTGCCACGAGTACTGGTTCCAGGCCAACGAAGGCGACGTGTGGGCCTTCCCGGAGACCGGCTCCTACACCTTCGGTGGCGGCTGCGAGACCGCCTGGGTGGACGCCCAGGTGGACGCCAGCGCCGAGGAAGACGAGCCTGACGAGGACGAGCCCCTGACCGACTGGGAGTCCCGCCACCGCGCGGGGGCGGCCACGGTCAGCTGCTCCAGCGGACCGGGCCCCGCGAGCTGGAGTCTGGCGCTCCTCGGCCTCGTCGCCTTCGCGCAGAGGCGTCGTCGCTGACTACTCCTCGGCGGGCTCGACCGTCAGGCTGAGCGTCACCTCGGGCAGCACGACCTCCTCTCCGTAGCTCGGCCCGCTGGCCCGGCCGCGCGCCACCAGGTCGCCCTCGATGGACTCGCCGTCCTCGAGCGGCCGCGAGAGCACCAGCAGCACCCGGACGTCGTCCGAGCACAGGCTCAGGTCGTCCTCGGCGCAGGGCAGCACCAGGGCCCAGGGGAGCGTGCTCGGGGCGCCCTCCAGGTCCTCGGTCAGCGGCACGTCCAGGAGCAGCGCCTCCTCGAGGCTGGCCGAGGAGAGCTCGAGCTGAAGGGACAGAGGCTCGAGCTCCTCGCCCGGGTCCTCGTCCTCGCCGGTGTCGGCCCCCGTGTCGGGCTCCTCGTCGCCTCCCGTGTCGCCTGTGTCGTCCTCGTCCTGCTCGTCGACCTGGTGCAGCACCCTGGCCCGGACGTCGAAGGACAGCTCGGTCCCGAAGTAGCCGTCGTCGGCGCCGAGCAGGCCGTCCAGCTCGAGGTGCACAATCTGCGGCTGAACGAAGTCCACCAGGTCCATGGACTCGGACTCGCTCTCGGCCGACCACTCCGGGTAGGCCTTGCTCGTCGCGATGGAGGCGCCGACGGCCAGGGAGAGCAGGAGACCAGCGAGGGGCTTGCGGAACTTCATGACACACTCCGGTTGGTGTCCGGGACCAAGCAAGGCCCGTGCCACAGCATCAAGTGACTGAGATCGTTCAGTGACTATCTCTCGACCACGACACGGATGCCCGGAAAGCGGCGCTCAGCGCTCGGTGTCCCAGCGAATCACGCAGTCCCCGCGCGCGGGCGCGAGCGCCGCGGGCTCACCGCCTGGAGCCAGGATGGCGGAGCGCCCGTAGAAGGCCGTGCCTCGGTCCTCGCCCCAGCAGTCCGCTGCCACGAACCAGCCGCGCCAGCCGAACATGCGCCAGCGCCAGTAGGGAAGGATGTCCTGCCCCTGGTCGATCCAGTTCGTGCAGAAGGCCACCACGTCGGGCTGACAGCGGTGCAGGTGCAGCGCGAAGCGATCGTCGTTGAGATCCATGCAGATGCCGGGGGTCATGCGGCCGAAGCCCGCGTCGAACACCGGGCGCTCCTTGCCCATGCGCGCCCACGCCCGGTCGGCCTCGAAGAGCAGCACCTTGCGGTAGCAGGCCGCCAGGCGTCCCTGGTCGTCGATGACCAGGGCGCTGTTGTACAAGCCCTCGGGCGCGATCTCCGGGAAGCCGCACACGATCCAGGCCCCCTGCGCCCGGGCCCGCTCGGAGAGGGCCTGAAAGGTCGGTCCGTCGGGCGCCTCGGCGTGGGGCAGCAGCTCCTGGGGCGAGCTCCAGACGTAGCCGCTGGTGGCCATCTCGGGGCAGACGATCAGGTCGGCGTCGCCGGCCTCGCGGACCCGATCGACGAGCTCGCGACGGGCGACCTCGGGCTCCCCCTTGGGCGGTCTGTACTGGACTGCAGCCAAGCGCATGCGACCCCGGGTACACGGATGCCATCTTGGAGTCAAGGCCGCACGCACGCTGGCCGATGGAGTCGTCGTGACCATGGGCCTCTCAGCGCTGTTGCTCCTCGGCGCACAGCTGGCCTGCCGGCCGAGCGCCAGCGACAGCGCCAGAGCCTCCGAGGCGGGCTGGGCGCTCAGGGCGGCGAGCCCATCCCAGACCTTCCTGCTGGGCCCAGGCGACACCTACAGCTGGGAGCTGACGGCGGCGAGCACCGGCTCGCCCTGTGAGGGATGCTCCATCGAGCAGGACGCCAGCCTCGAGCTCGCCGCTCGCCTCGAGCCCCTGGGCGGCAGCGGCGAGGTCGCGCTCGAGCTCGGACGAGCCAGCCGGATCCTCGACCTCGACGAGGCGCGGGACGTGCTGGTCCGCGTCGACCTGTTCGAGGCCTGCGCCGCCCCCCCCAGCTGCGCCGAGGCCGTGCCCGTGGTCCTGCGATCCTCGGTGGCCCTGCAGGGCAGCTGGACCGCCTCCGCGCAGGCCACCAGCACCCACGACGCGCGCGGCTGGGAGCCCGAGGCCGCGCTGCGCATCGACCTGCGCTGAGGCAGACGGAATCCGATCCGAACCCGGCCTCCTGACAGGATCTGTCAGTGACCCGGGTTAGCCAGCGGAGTGGCCACTCCCCCCGATTCCCGCGGCTCGATCCGTGTCATCAATGCCCGAGAGCACAACCTCAAGGGCGTCGATCTCGAACTCCCCCGCGACAGCCTGGTCGTGTTCACCGGCCTGTCGGGTAGCGGCAAATCCAGCCTCGCATTCGACACGATCTACCAGGAGGGGCAGCGGCGCTTCATGGAGTCGCTGTCGTCCTACGCGCGGCAGTTCCTCGGCAAGATGGAGAAGCCCCAGGTCGACCACGTCGAGGGCCTGTCCCCCACCATCTCCATCGATCAGAAGACGGTCAACCGAAACCCGCGCTCGACCGTCGGCACCGTCACCGAGATCCTGGACCACCTGCGCCTGCTGCTGGCGCGCCTCGGGACCGCACACTGCCCCGAGTGCCAGCGCCCGATCACGGCGCTGTCCGCTGGCCGGATCGCCGATGACCTGCTGGCTCGGCCCCTGGGCACCAGCCTGGTCCTCATGGCGCCCATCGTGCAGGAGCGCAAGGGCGAGTATCGCAGGGAACTCGAACAACTCCGTACAGATGGGTGGGTGCGAGCTCGCGTCGACGGGGAGCTCCGCCGCTTGGATCAGGACATCGTCCTGGCCCGCTACGAACAGCACACGATCGAGGTCGTGCTGGACCGGGTCAAGGTGGCCCCCGACAGCCGGCTGCGGGTGGTCGAGGCCATCGAGCGGGGGCTGACCATGGCCAGGAACACGGTGACGGCCCTGGTCGACGGCCAGCACCAGCTCTGGTCCGCCGATCGCTCCTGCCCGGAGCACCCCCACATCGCCATCCCCGAGCTCGAGCCGCGCCTGTTCAGCTTCAACGCGCCCCAGGGCGCCTGCCCCACGTGCAAGGGCCTGGGCGAGCTCGTGGACTTCGAGCCGGAGCTGCTGGTCGACCCCGACCAGCCCCTGCCCCAGGCGCTCCTGGCCTTCGGCGACAAGGAGAAGCTGCCCTTCTCCAGCATCACCCACGACGTCGTGCGCGAGATCGCCGGCCTGGCGGGGGCGGACCTCTCCCGGCCCTGGCGGGACCAACCTCAGGCCGTGCACGACGCGCTGCTCCTGGGTGAGGGCATCGACTACACCTACAAGACCGTGCGCGAGACCGAGGGGCGCACCGACGTGCGCTCCCGGAAGTGGGGCGGCGTCTTCCCCGCGGTGCGGAACATCTGGCACTTCACCCACCACAAGCCCTTCGAGCGCTTCCGCCGTCGCACCAGCTGCCCCACCTGCAGGGGCGCCCGGCTCAGCCCCATCGCCCTGGCCGTCCGCTTCCGGGACCGGAACATCCACCAGCTCACGTCGCTCACGGTCGAGCGCGCGCTCGAGTTCTTCGGCGGACTGCGGCTGCGCAGCGCTGAGAAGGAGATCGGCGGGGAGCTGCTGCGAGAGATCCAGGAGCGCCTGGGCTTCCTGGACGCGGTGGGCCTGGGCTACCTGGCCCTGGATCGGAGCTCGGTGTCGCTGTCCGGGGGCGAGGCGCAGCGCATCCGCCTGGCGGCCCAGGTCGGCAGCGGCCTGCAGGGCGTGACCTACGTGCTGGACGAGCCCAGCATCGGCCTGCACCCCCGGGACAACCAACGCCTGCTGCAGACCCTCTTGCGGCTGAGGGACGGCGGCAACAGCGTGCTCGTCGTAGAGCACGACAAGGAGACGATGGAGGCGGCCGACCACGTGGTGGACATCGGCCCCGGCGCCGGCGTGCAAGGTGGCGAGATCGTTGCGTCCGGCCCGCCGCGCTCGCTCTCGTCCCAGCGCTCGGCCACGGCCCGCTACCTTCGCGGCGAGGACTTCCTCGCGCTGCCGGAGAAGAGGCGCGCCGGCCTGGGCGCCGCGATCCGCATCGAAGGGGCAAGCTCAAACAATCTCAGTGACTTGACGGTCGAGTTTCCGCTCGGCTTGCTGCTGGCCGTCACCGGTGTGTCCGGCTCGGGCAAGTCCAGCCTGGTGGTCCAGACGCTCCAGCGCCAGCTGCGCCAGTCACTGCACAAGAGCAAGACGCCGCTCAACCAGGGCAGCATCGGCGCGCACCGCGGCCTGCGCGGCCTCGAGCACATCGACAAGGTCATCGTCATCGACCAGGCCCCGCTCGGGCGCACCCCCCGCAGCAACCCGGCCACCTACACCGGCTGCTTCGACGACATCCGCAAGCTCTTCACGGCCCTGCCCGAGAGCAAGGCCCGCGGCTACAAGCCGGGCCGCTTCAGCTTCAACGTCGCGGGCGGTCGCTGCGAGGAGTGCCAGGGTGCGGGCGTGAAGACGGTGGAGATGCAGTTCCTCGCCGACGTGCAGGTCCCCTGCGAGGCCTGCGAGGGGCAGCGCTTCAACCGCGAGACGCTCGAGGTCCGCTGGCGCGGGCGGACCATCACCGACGTGCTGGAGATGTCGATCGAGCAGGCCTGCGGCTTCTTCGAGAACCACCGCAGGATCCACCGGGCGATGAAGACGCTGCTCTCGGTGGGCCTGGGCTACGTCAAGCTCGGCCAGCCCAGCACCACCCTGTCCGGGGGCGAGGCCCAGCGCATCAAGCTCGCGAGCGAGCTGCAGCGCCCCAGCACGGGCAAGACCTTCTACATCCTCGACGAGCCCACCACGGGGCTGCACTTCCAGGACGTGGTGCGCCTGGTCGACGCCCTCCAGCGGCTGGTCGACGCCGGAAACAGCGTGCTCGTCATCGAGCACGACATGGAGATCGTGAAGCTGGCCGACCACGTCATCGACCTGGGCCCCGAGGGCGGCGAGGGCGGCGGACTCCTGGTCGGCCAGGGCACGCCGGAGCACATCGCCACCCTGGACACGCCGACGGGGCGGGTGCTGGCGTCGATGCCGGAGTTCGGGGGGCCGCCCCGCAGCTTCCAGCCCAAGCGGCGCCGCAAGCGCAAGCACGAGAGCGACCTGGTGGTGCGCGGGGCCCGCTGCCACAACCTGAAGGGCATCGACGTCCGCATCCCCCAGGGCACCTTCACGGTCGTCACGGGGGTCTCGGGCTCGGGCAAGACCTCGCTGGCATTCCACACGATCTTCAGCGAGGGCCAGCGCCGCTACGTCGAGTGCATGTCGACCTACGCCCGGCGCTTCCTCGGGCGCATGGACCGCGCTCCGGTCGACAAGGTCGAGGGGCTGGCGCCGGCCATCGCCATCAACCAGAAGGCCGCCTCGCACAACCCCCGCAGCACCGTTGCGACCACCACCGAGATCTACGACTACCTGCGGCTGCTCTGGGCCCGCATCGGGCGGGCGCACTGCCCGAAGTGCGGGCTGCTCATCCAGGGCCACAGCCCCTCCACGGGCGCCCGGCGGCTCCAGCAGGAGTCCAGCAAGGGCTGGATCCTGGCCAGGCTGCCGCCGGCAAAGCAGGCCGAGGAGCAGCGACGGGAGCTCCTGCGCGAGGGCTTCCTGCGCCTCTGGGACCGGGGCACCGAGATCTCGCTCGAGGACGCCGACAGCGCCAGCCTCCTGGGCCGCGGGGTGCACCTGGTCATCGACCGCGTGGCCCCCGCGACCAGCGCCCGGAGCCGGCTGTCCGAGGCCCTCCAGAGCGCCTACGGCTGCGGCAAC
>CALGIB010000274.1 GCA_937915955.1 uncultured Pseudomonadota bacterium | reverse complement strand
GCGTGCTCGCTGGACCGATCGGCGATCCGCTCCTCGAGCTCATCGATCTCATCCTCCCGACCCCGAGCGGCGTCCATGTAGACGCTATCGAGCGCCCCGGTCTGGACGTAGCGCTCGAGCAGCTCGAGGCTGTCCTCGTGGTCCGAGATCAGGGACTCCGAGTTGATCTCCACGCCGATCGTCACCACGGGCTTGCTGCGGCCGTCGGGGCCTGCCGGCATGCGCAGGGAGAAGACCTCGAAGTCCTGGTTGGAGATCTCCTCGTCGTAATAGCCCTTGGAGAGGCAGTTCTGCATGGAGCCGCCCTCGAGGCGGACGAGGTCCAGGTCGGTGCCCAGGGCCTGCAGCGTCCATCCGTCGGGCCACTCGTAGACCACTCGCCCGGGGGGGACACGGTCTCCGGCGCTCTGACTCGACAGCGCGTCGTGCCAGGCGATGGCCTCGCCCAGGGCCTCGGACCAGCTGGCCTGGAGGAGGTCGAAGCGCTGGCTCTCGGGGCTGTGGAGCCAGTCCCGGATCGTCCGAGCCTGACCCTGTCGCACGCGCTGAAGGGCCGGGTCGTTCGCGACGATGCGGCCAGCCAGCCAGACGACGGCGCGATCTGTAGGTCCCGGGGTCGTGGACTTCGGATCGATCCGCATGTAGGCCAGGTAGTTCAGGAGGCGCTGGAACTGCTCGATGTCCTGCAGCTCGGGGTAGGTCTTGAGGACATACGCCATGCGACCGGCTGGGCCCGAGAGCTTCGGTGGGGTGTTGGCTACGCCCAGACGACCCCTGAGCTGCTGCAAGCGCCCCCGGGAGGCCTGGCCCTGGGCGGACTCGGCCAGGGTCGCCAGCAGGAGGGGGATCCAGATCACTGGAGGCGCTCCGGATCATACGAGGCCAGCTGGCTGGCGGCCAGACGAACCTGGGCCGGCGTGACCCCGCGGAGGCGGTGGTTCGTCACGAGGTAGCCGGTCAGGCCAGGTCCGGCCAGCCAGGCCATGCGGGCCCGCGCGTCGTCGTCGTGGATGACCCCGTTGTGCGGACCCTCGAGGTCCGTGATCTGTCGGCTCTCCGTGGAGATCTCGAGGGTGGCCTTCGGCTTGCCGCTGGGGTCCCGGTAGCTGAAGATCCTCACCGCGCCCTTCTTGAGCAGGCCGGGGTGACCGTGCGCGGGCTTGCCGACGCAGTGCTTCATGCGAGATCCCTCTACGGCCAGGGCGACCTCGGTGAGGAGCTCGACGAGCCGGCCGCCGTCCTCGAAGGTGGCGACGACGACCTCGTCGTCCTCGCCCAGCTCCCGGTCGTCGTCCTCGGTCTCCCGCTGGGCCTCGATCTCCGCGTCGAGGAGCTCATCGAGCACGCCCTCCATCGACATGGCCCGCCGACCAGCGGGGGCGTCGTGCCAGAGCGCCCCGTCGCCGTGGACACGGACGTAGTCCTGGATCTGTGCCCGGATCCAGAAGAGCGCGCCGAGATCCTCCTCGGGGGCGTTCAGTCGGAGGCTCAGGAGCCCCATGGCTGCGTCCCCCCAATCGGAGTGGCCTACGACTACGCCATCTTCGTCCATGAAGAGGGACTCGAGGGTCGGCACGACGTTCGAGGGGCCCTGGAGGTCGTAGACGAAGAGGTTGGTGGGCACCTCCGGGTTCAGGCCGATGCGATGAACCCCGGGGCCCGCGTAGACCCGCCGATCGGCCACCATCGTGTTCGCCTCGAGCTCCTCCGCGGCCCTCGCGGGGCCCGAGAGCACGAGCAGGTTCCACAGGGTCAAGGCCACCCGGTTGCCGTAGGAGGGCTCATGGTCCAGCACCCAGGCCAGCTGGAGGCCGGGCCCGAGCCCGAGACCCGTCAGCTCCTCGGGCAGTCGGATGATCTCCATGCTGTCGCCCCGCGCATCATCAGGGGCGTGATACCAGGCCTGCTTGACGCCCTCGTCCTCGTTGGCGAACTCTCGAGCGTAGTCGATCACCGTGTCACGATCGGCCTCATCGCCCACCTCGAAGACGTCGATGACCCTCGAGATGGCCTCGATGAGGACGCGGACGTCCGTGCTCGGATACTCGATGGCCTCCGCCAGCCAGCGCAGCACGACGCCGTCCGAGCGGACCCAGGCGTCCGGGTTGTTGATCTCCTCGATCCGGTAGGCGTGCTCGAGCCACGGGATGGCCTCAGGCCTTTCCCGGGCGATGCCGTCCCAGATGCGCCGCATGAAGGTCTTCGGGGGTCCACCCAGGCCCAGCCGACCCTTGAGCTGCGCCAGGCGTCCGCGGGAGGCCTGGCCCTGGGCGGACTCGGCCAGGGTCGCCAGCAGGAGGGGGATCCAGATCATGGTGCTCTCCGGAGCAGGCGAGCCATGTCCGGATCGAACGCGGCGCCGTGAGCCTCCGCAGCTCGGAGGGTCTCGAGCAGGGGGGCGCGGACCACGTCCGCTGGGAGCTCAGGGGTGCCGGTCATCTGGGCACCGAGGGCCGCCAGCTCTCCAGCGGCCCCCTCCTCGTCGGTGAGCAGGAGGCCGGCGTCCCGGAGGGCTCGGAGGGGCCCGATGTCCGAGGCGGCGACGTGCGCGTTG
>CALGIB010000273.1 GCA_937915955.1 uncultured Pseudomonadota bacterium | reverse complement strand
GCGTGGGCGGTGGCAGCAACGCCATGGGCATCTTCCACGCCTTCCGCGAGGACATGAGCGTGCGCCTGTTCGGGGTCGAGGCCGCCGGCCTGGGCCTGGGCAGCGGCCAGCACGCGGCGTCGATCCAGGCGGATCGCGTCGGCGTGCTCCACGGCCAGAAGACCTACCTGATGCAGGACGCCAACGGCCAGGTGCAGCCGGCCTGGTCCATCAGCGCCGGCCTGGACTACCCGGGCGTGGGCCCCGAGCACGCCTGGTTCCATAAGACCGGCCGGGCCACCTACCTGTCGGTCACGGACGACGAGGCCCTGGAGGCGACCCGCCTGCTGTCCCGCACCGAGGGCATCATCCCGGCGCTGGAGAGCGCCCACGCCATCGCGGCGCTGCCGCACGTCGTGCAGTTCGTCGGCAACGACGCGGACATCCTCGTGAACCTCAGCGGGCGAGGGGACAAGGACATGGAGACGCTCGTGCGCGAGCTCAAGCTGGGAGACGAGCTGTGAACCTCCTCGACGAGCTCTTCGCTCAGGACCGGGCGCTGCTGGTGGCTTACCTCTGCGCGGGCGACCCCGACATGGAGGGCAGCCTGGCCTGCTTCCAGGCCCTGGCTGAGGCGGGGGCCGATGTCATCGAGATCGGCGTGCCCTTCTCGGACCCCGGCGCCGACGGCCCCGCCATCCAGCGGGCCTCGGAGCGCGCGCTGGCCGCGGGGGCCACGCTCTCGGGCGTCTTCGAGCTCTGCGCGCAGATCCAGGGCCCGGGCAAGGTGCTGTTCGGCTACCTCAACCCCTTCCTCTGCTACGCCCAGGAGCGCGGGGGCTGGGAGGGCTTCGCCAAGGCCTGCTCGGAGGCCGGCGTCCACGGGGTGCTCGGCATGGACTGCCCGGTGGAGGAGGAGCCCGAGCTGCGCTCGGCCCTGCGCGGCCGGGGCATCCACCCCATCCTGCTGGTCGCGCCGACCACCCCCGACGAGCGCATCGTCGGGCTCGCGGCCGAGGCCGGCGGCTTCCTCTACTACGTGTCGATGACCGGGGTGACCGGGGCCGCCTTCCAGGGCGACGAGGCCCTGGTCGAGCGCATCCGCCGGGTCCGTCAGCTCTCGGGACTGCCCGTGGCCGTGGGCTTCGGCATCCGCTCGGGCGAGGACGCCAGGCTCGTGGCCCGCGCCGCGGACGGCGTGGTCGTGGGCAGCGCGCTGGTGCGGCTGGTCGAGGAGCACGGCGCCGAGGCCGGTCCGGCCCTGAGCGAGAAGGTCAGGGAGCTCGCCGCGGCGCTGGCGCCAGGCGCTCGGGGCTAGCGCCCACCCGGGCGATCCTGCAGGGGTCGTCTGGGCGCTGGCTGCGGGCCTCGAGGCATGCGTCCACGAGGTCCTGGACGTCACCCTCGACCGACAGGATGGGGAAGTCGGGGGACCAGGTCGTCTCGACCCGCGGCATCCAGAGCAGCCCCAGCAGCTGGTAGCGCTCGGCGGCCTCGAAGGGGTGCTCGCCGCCCGGGGGCTGCGCCTGGATCAGCAGCCCCAGGTGGCGCTCTGTCTCGCCGAAGGGCGCCTGGGACAGCAGGGTGGCCGCGGCCTCGGTCGGCAGGGCGACGGGGATCGGCTCGGCGAGCCGGGGAGGCATCTCCACCGGGTCGCCCAGGCTGCTCGAGTACCAGCCCCAGTCGTCCCCGGTCAGGGCCTCTGCCGCAGCGTACGGCGGCAGCGAGGTGCCCTCGGGGGCGGTGGGCAGCTTGCCGGCGTAGCGCCGCTCCAAGGCCAGGATCTGGCCGCCTTGGGTGTACTGGAGGACCCGCTCCTGCGCGAAGTGCGTGGGCACGCGCAGGAGCAGCATCGTGCAGGCGACCATCACGCCGGCGACCAGCTGGATAGCGAAGTGATCCGGTCGCTCGGTGACCCTCCGCGCGACCAGCAGGCCGGCTCCGAGGGTCAGGGTCAGCCCCAGCGCCATCAGGCTCTGCGCCATGGGGTCCTGGGCGAGCACGCCCGAGAGCCAGAGGTCCCTGGCCACCACCATGCCCAGCAGGCAGGCGGAGAGCAGGCCGAGCGCTGCGGAGACGGCGCGGGCGACGCGCTCTTCGGGATCGGCCGAGGCCCGCGCCCCGCTGGCCAGCGCGAAGAGCAGGCAAGCGAGCGCGACCACGACCAGGCCCTGGGCCTCGCTCACCGCCAGGCTCGTGTAGATCAGCGCCGCCTCGGCCGCGCGGGGCTCTGCGGCCAGGTCCATCAGGCCCAGGATGCCGTCGCGGACCTGCACCATGGGCGCGGCCATCACGGGCAGCGCGCCCCCGAGGGGCAGGGCGAGGCGCCACCAGCGCTGGCGACCGGGCAGCCAGGCTGCGACCAGTCCAGCCAGCCCCAGCAGGGCGGCGAGGAGGATGCCGAGCGTCATGCCCGGCGGCTAACCCAGGCTCGAGGGCCCGGCCCGAGCCGTCAGGGTCCCGGGTCGGCGGGCTGGGGAGCCGAGGGGGGCAGCGGGGCCGGCGCGCAGCTGGCGGCGTGGCCCAGATCGCAGGCCTGTACGCAGCCCTCGGGCTGTCCCGCGGCGCAGGCCTGACGGAAGTACATCGAGGCCTGGCTCATATCGCGCCAGCCCATGGGGCCCTTGTCGTGGAGCAGGCCCAGCTGAAGGCAGGCGCGGCCCTGGTCCGCCTCGCAGCGGCGCTTGAGCTCGGCCAGCCCGGGCTCGCTCGCCGGCACCTCGACCCTCTGGCCCAGGCGCAGCCGGGTGGCGGCGAGGTGGAAGCAGGAGAGCTCGTCACCGGCGCCACAGGCGCGGGCCAGCAGCGCCTCGCCGAGGCTGTCGTCCTCTTGCACCAGGGCCTGATCCAGGCCCTGCGCGAGGCAGTCCGTGGCCCCTTCACAGTCCTGGGCCAGGGCGGTCCCCAGCAGGATCAGCAGCGCGCTCATTCAGGCTCCTTCCTCGGCGGACGGTAGCATGTACCCCCCAGGGCTCCGGGGGCTTCCAGGCCTCAGTCGGGCTGGGGAGCGCGGGCCTTGTTGCGGTAGATCCTCCAGCTCCTCAGCGGGATCTGCGCGGCGATCAGGACCCAGAGCAGGGGCCCCAGCCAGTGCATGCTGAAGGCGCTGCGCAGCTGCAGCGCCCCCATGAAGGTGAAGCTCCGCGTCAAGCCGCAGCCCGGGCAGTCCCAGCCCGTCAGGCGCTTGAACGTGCACAGCGGCGGCAGGCTGTGTCCCAGGAAGCTGACGCCCTCGGCGCTGGCGTCCATCCACACGGAGAGGCCGATCACCAGGGTCGCCGCGATCAGCACCAGCACATCGGTCTGGACGCTGACCCGGGCCGCTCGGCTCACCCCTGCTTCTCTCGCGCGATGCGGTCCAGGATGCCGTTCACGAAGGCCCGCGAGTCCTTGGTCCCGAAGCGCTTGGCCAGCTCGACGGCTTCGTTGATCGACACGTTCACGGGGATGTCGTCCTTGTGCAGGATCTCGTACGCGGCCATGCGCAGGATGTTTCGGTCCACCAGCGCCATGCGCGCGATGCGCCAGTTCGTGCTGCTGGACTCGATGCGCTCGTCCAGGTCGTCGCGGACCTCGACCACGCCCTCCGCGAGGGTGGTCGCGAACTCGATCTCCTCGGAGTCGGCCTGCCGCTTGCCGAGCTCGCCGTCGTCCTCTTCCTCGAGCAGCCCCGACCAGAGACCGTTGAGCGCCTCGCGGACGGACTGGCCGGTCTGGTCGACCGTATACAGCGACTGGAGCGCGTACTCGCGGGCCTTGCGACGGGACGCCACCTCAGCCGATCCGCTTCAGCAGCGAGACCATCTCGATGGCGGACATCGCGGCCTCGTGCCCCTTGTTGCCCATCTTGGTGCCGGCGCGCTCGATCGCCTGCTCGATCGACTCGGTCGTCAGCACGCCGAAGGAGACCGGCAGGCCGGTCTGCATCGAGACCTGGGCCAGGCCCTTGGCGGCCTCGCCCGCGACGTAGTCGAAGTGGGGGGTGCCGCCGCGGATGACGCAGCCCAGCGCGATGATCGCGTCGTGGTTGCCGCTCTGGGCCAGCCTCTGGGCGACCAGGGGCAGCTCCACCGCGCCGGGGACCCAGGCCACGGTGATGCCCTCGTCCGCGACGCCGTGGCGCCTCAGGGTGTCCAGCGCGCCCTCGAGCAGGCGCCCGGTGATGAGATCGTTGAAGCGCGCGACCACGAGCGCGTAGCGCCCGCCCGCGTCGACCAGGTCTCCTTGCAGCACCTTCATGATCCGCTCCCCAGTGTGAGCACGTTGTCGGTGGCGTCGGTGTCGAACGGCACGCGCTCGACCACCTCCAGGCCGTAGCCCTCGAGTCCGACGATCTTTCGGGGGTTGTTCGTCATCAGTCGCAGCCGCGAGACCCCCAGGTCCAGCAGGATCTGGGCGCCCGTTCCGAAGTCACGGAACTCCGGGCTGGGCCGACGCTTGAGCTCGGGGCCGGTGTCCTCGTCCATGGGGACGAGGTGGCCGCGGATGGTGTGCAGCAGCGACTCTTCGCTGCGACCGCCGTGGATGTTCATGTAGACGAACAGGCCCTGGCCCTCCTCCGCGATGCGGTGGACGGCTGCGTCGAGGCTGGCCGCCGCCGCCGAGGAGCCCGCGCGGAACACGTCGCCGACGGGGTCTGCGGCCTGGATGCGCACCAGGCTGGGGTTCTGCAGCTCGCCCTTCCAGAGGGCCATGTGCAGGCCACCGGTGGGCGTCCGCGAGCGATAGAGCCGGCAGCTGAAGTCGCCCAGCCCGGGCACCGGCATCTTCGCGTCCATCACGCGCTCGACGAGGCGCTCGTTGCGCAGGCGCCACTGGATGAGGTCGGCGACGGTGACGATCAGCAGCCGGTGCGTGGCGGCGAAGAGCCGCAGGTCGGGCAGCCGCGCCATCGTGCCGTCGTCGTTCATGATCTCGCAGATCACCCCCGAGGGATCCAGGCCCGCCAGTCGGGCCAGGTCGACGCTGCCTTCGGTCTGACCGGTGCGGACCAGGACGCCGCCGTCGCGCGCCTTGAGGGGGAAGACGTGCCCGGGGGTGACGATGTCGCCCGCCGAGGAGCTGCCCTGGATCGCGACCTGGATCGTGCGGGCCCGGTCGGCCGCCGAGATGCCGGTGGTCACGCCCTCGCGGGCCTCGATCGAGACGGTGAAGGCCGTGTCGTAGGGGCTCTGGTTGTTCGTGGCCATCATGGGCAGGCCCAGGCGATCGATCTGCTTGCCCATCATGGACAGGCAGATCAGGCCGCGGCCCCACTTGGCCATGAAGTTGATGGCCTCGGGGGTCACCTTCTCCGCCGCCATCGTGAGATCGCCTTCGTTCTCGCGATCCTCGTCGTCGACCAGGATGACCATCTCGCCGCGACGCACGGCCTCGATGGCCAGCTCGGCCCGGGTGTTGGGGTCGGGGTGCATCGCGATGAAATCGCTCATGAACGTTCTCCGTGGCCGTAGCCGAGCTCCCGCAGCCGATCCATCGTCAGGCCCTCGCGCTTGCCCTCGAGCAGGCGCTCGACGTAGCGGGCGAGCACGTCGACCTCGAGGTTGACCCTGGAACCGGGGCTGAGCTCGGTCATGTGGGTGTTCGTGGCCGTGTGCGGGATGATGTTGACGCGGAACGCGGCTCCGCGGACCTGATTGACGGTGAGGCTGACGCCGTCGATGCAGACGGAGCCCTTGGTCACCATGTATCGCGCCAGGTCGGGTGGGGCCTCGACCCAGATGACCCAGCTCTCCTGCTGCTTGTCGACGCTGAGCACCGCGCCCACGCCGTCGACGTGCCCCTGCACGAGGTGACCGCCCAGGTGGTCGCCGACGCGGAGGGCCTGCTCGAGGTGCACCTTGCGACCGACGCTCCAGCCCCCGAGCGTGGTGACCTCGAGGGTCTCCCGGCCCGCGGTGACCGTGAAGCGGTCCTTGTCCTTGGTCTCCACCGTCAGGCAGACGCCGTCGTGGGCGATGGAGGCTCCGAGCTCGACCTGGTCCAGGTCGAAGGCGGTCTGGATGAGCAGGCTGCGGCCCTTGCCCGCGGGTCGAACGGCGAGCACGCGGCCGACGTCGGCGACGAGTCCGGTGAACATCAGCAGACCTCCAGGTCGAGGAGCAGATCGGGGCCCACCCTTCGTGAGCCGCGCAGGGTGAGGGAGGGGGCCTTCGGCAGATCGAAGGGGGCGCCACCGACGAAGCCGGGGCCACCCACGAGGAGCTTGGGCGCGAGGAACAGCAGCAGGCGATCGGCCAGGCCCTGATCCAGCAGGCTGCGCGTCAAGCGCGAGCCACCCTCCACCAGCAGGTTGTGCACGTCCCGCCGGCAGAGGTCCCGGAGCACCGCGCCCAGGTCCAGGCCCTGGGCCACGCGGGGGACGCGCACGATGGTGGCCCGGAGGTCCCTCCGGGGTGCGTCGTCGGCGCAGTAGATCACCGGAGGGCGATCCCCGACCTGGAGCAGGCGCGCGTCCGCGGGGCAGCGCAGATCGGTGTCGACCACGGCGCGCAGGGGGTCGACGCCCCCCTCGATGTCCCGGGTGGTGAGCTGCGGGTCGTCCGCCAGCAGCGTGCCGGAGCCGATCAGCATGCCGTCGCAGCGATCCCGCATGCGGTGGCCCTCGCGGCGGGCCTCGGGCGAGGTGATCCACCGGCTCTTGCCGGCGTGGTCCGCGATCCGGCCGTCCAGGGTGGCGGCGGCCTTGAGCCAGATCCGCGGCAGCCCCTGCTCGTGGGCCTTGATGAAGCCGGCGTTCAGGTCGCGGCAGGCCTGCTGCTCCACCCCCACGTCCACGTGGACGCCGGCGGCGCGCAGGATCTCGATGCCCTGGCCTTGGACCTTGGGGTGCGGATCCACCATGCCGATGACCACCCGTGTGATGCCCGAGGCCAGGATGGCTTCGGTGCAGGGGGGCGTGCGTCCGGTCCAGCAGCAGGGCTCGAGGGAGACGTACATGGTCGCCCCCGGCGCGCGGCCGTGCAGCGGTCGCAGGGCCTCTACCTCGGCGTGGGGGCCTCCGTCCGCGCGGTGCCAACCCTCGCTCAGGACCTGACCGTCCTGCACGACCAGGGCGCCGACCATCGGGTTGGGCGCGGTGCGGCCGGCTCCGAGGCGAGCGAGCTCGACGCAGCGCCGCATGAAGGCCGCCTCGCGCGTCACTCGGCGCTCCGGTTCAGCAGGGGCTGGAGCAGATCCTGGAACTGCTCGGGCGTGTCGAAGGCCTGGTAGACGCTGGCGAAGCGCAGGTAGGCGACGTGGTCCAGGTCGCGCAGCTCCTGGAGCACCAGCTGTCCGACCTGGGCGCTGCTCACCTCGCCCGTGCCGAGCGTGTAGATGCTGTTCTCGATGCGGCCGAGCACCGCCTCGATCTCCTCGCGGGAGACCGGCCGCTTCCGGGCGGCTACCAGGATGCCGCGGCGCAGCTTGTCCAGGTCGAAGGGCTGGCGGCCGCCGTCCTTCTTCAGGACCTGGGGCATGCGGCGATCCAGCCGCTCGACCGTCGAGTAGCGGCGGTTGCAGCCCTCGCACTCGCGCCGACGTCGGATTCCGTCACCGGCCGCGCGGCTGTCGATGACCCGGCTGGTGGCGTGCTGGCAGAACGGGCAGCTCACGCCGACCAGTCGATGTGGTTGACCGGGATGGGGTGGTCTCGGCACCAGTCCGCGACCTCGCCCCGGACGCGGGCCAGGACGGCCTCGTCCGTGGACCCGTTGAGCGTGTCGGCGATCCAGTCGGCCACCCTGCGGCTGTCCTCGCGGGTCATGCCGCGGGTCGTCATCGCGGGGGTGCCCAGGCGCAGGCCCGAGGTGACGAAGGGCGAGCGCCGCTCTCCTGGCACGGTGTTCTTGTTCGTCGTGATGCCCACGCGGGACAGGGCCTCCTCGGCGTCCTTGCCGGACAGCTCGCTCTCGGAGAGGTCCAGGAGCATCAGGTGGTTGTCCGTGCCGTCGCTGACCAGCGAGAAGCCACGCTCGAGGAGCTGGCTGGCCATGGCCTGGGCGTTGGTGAGCACCTGCGCGGAGTAGGCCGCGAACTCGGGCCGCAGCGCCTCGGCGAAGGCCACGGCCTTGGCGGCGATGACGTGCATCAGCGGTCCGCCCTGGCAGCCCGGGAACACGGCGCTGTTGAGGCCCTTCATCGTCCCCTGGGTGCCCATGACCAGGCCCCCGCGGGGGCCGCGGAGGGTCTTGTGGGTGGTGGTGGAGACGTAGTCGCAGAGTCCGATCGGGCTGGGGTGGTGGCCGGTGACGACCAGCCCCGCGACGTGCGCGATGTCGGCGAAGAGCAGGGCGCCGACCTCGTCTGCGATGCTCCGGAAGCCCCCCCAGTCCCAGGTCCGCGCGTAGGCGCTGGCCCCCGTGACGATCATGCGAGGCCTGTGCTCGCGCGCCAGATCGCGCACGCGGTCCAGGTCGATGCGGCCGGTCTGGGGGTCCAGGCCGTAGAAGGTCGCGTTGTAGGTCTTGCCGCTCATGTTGACCGGCGAGCCATGGGTCAGGTGCCCGCCGTGCGACAGGTCCAGGCCCAGGATGGTGTCGCCGGGCTTCAGGGCAGCCAGGTAGACCGCCGCGTTGGCCGAGGCCCCCGAGTGGGGCTGGACGTTGGCGCCGTAGCTGCCGAACAGCTGCTTGGCCCGATCACGGGCCAGCCGCTCGACCGTGTCCACGTGCTCGCAGCCGCCGTAGTAGCGGCGTCCCGGCAGGCCCTCGGCGTACTTGTTGGTGAGCGCCGAGCCCAGCGCCTCGAGCACGGGCCCGGAGACGTAGTTCTCGCTGGCGATGAGCTCGACGTCCGAGGCCTGGCGGTTCAACTCGGCGTCGATGGCTGCAGCGACGGCGGGGTCTTGCTGCGAGAGCGTCTGGGACATGGGGACTCCCGAAGAGAGCGCCCGTTGCTTCAGCGCTCGAGGTCCATGATCTTGTTGACCCGGCCGGCGTGCCGTCCGCCCTCGAAGGTGGCGCCCAGGAAGGCATCCACGATCTGAAGCGCAAGGCCGACACCGACCACCCGCTCGCCCAGACACAGGACATTGCAGTCGTTGTGCTCCCGGGTCGCGCGGGCCGAGAAGCTATCCGACACGACGGCCGCTCGCACCCCGTGGACCTTGTTGGCGGCCATGCTCATGCCGACCCCGGTGCCGCAGCAGAGGAAGCCCAGGTCCGCGGCGCCCGAGGCGACCTCGTGGCCCACCTTCTCGGCGTAGTCCGGGTAGTCGCAGCGCGCCTTCTCGTCGGGGCCGAGGTCGACGACCTCGTGCCCCGCGTCGACCAGGTGGCGGCGGACGGCGTGCTTCAAGTCGAAGCCGGCGTGGTCGGAGGCGATGACGATGCGCATGCTCAGATCCGTTGGAAGGCGAGGCAGGCGTTCACCCCGCCGAAGCCGAAGGAGTTGCAGAGGGCCGCCCGGACGGAGGCCTGGCGAGCGCTGCGGGGCACGTAGTCCAGGTCGCAGTCGGGGTCGCGGTCCCGCCACGTGGCGGTCGGAGGCACGGTCTGCTCGTGCAGCGCCTTGACCGTCGCCAGGGCCTCGACCCCGCCCGCGGCGCCCAGCAGGTGACCGGTCACGGCCTTGGTCGAGCTGACCATCAGCCTCGAGGCGTGGGCGCCGAAGCTGGTGTGGATGGCCTGGGTCTCGGCCTTGTCGTTGGCCGGCGTCGAGGTGCCGTGCGCGTTGATGTAGTCGACGTCGTCAGGGGCCAACCTCGCCCCGCGCAGGGCCATGTCCATGCAGCGGCTGGCGCCGACGCCGCCCGGCGAGGGGGCGGTGAGGTGGTAGGCGTCGCAGTTGTTGCCGTATCCGACCAGCTCGGCGTACATGCGGGCCCCGCGGGCCTTGGCGTGCTCGTACTCCTCGAGCACCAGGACCCCGGCGCCTTCGCCGATGACGAAGCCGTCGCGGCGCGCGTCGAAGGGGACGCAGGCCTCCTCCGGCGGGTCGTCGCGTCCCGTGAGGGCGCGCATGACCATGAAGCCCGCCACGCCCTCGGGCAGGACGGGCGCCTCGGCGCCGCCAGCCAGGATGACCTCGGCGTCGCCGGCGCGGATGGCTCGCCAGGCCTCGCCGATGCTGTGGGTGCCGCTGGCGCAGGCAGTGGCCAAGGCCAGGTTTGGGCCCTCGCAGCCCAGCCGCATCGCCAACCATCCGCCCGCCAGGTTGGCCAGCGAGCGGGGGATGAAGAAGGGGGACAGGCCCTTGGGGCCGCGCTCGGCGAAGCCACCGAAGCCCGAGGCCAGCTCGATCAGCCCACCAATGCCGGTGCCGACGTAGACCCCCACGCGGTCGCGCCGCCAGGTCGAGGGATCCAGGCCGGAGTCGCGCACGGCCTCCTCGCCGGCCACGACGGCGTACTGCATGAACAGGTCCATGCGTCGGACGTCGCGCTTTCCGCAGAGCGCGGGGCCGTCGAAGCCCTTGACCTCGCCCGCGACCGTGCAGGACCAGCCCGTCGCGTCGAAGCGCGTGATCGGGCCGATGCCGGACCGGCCTTCGACCATGCCTGACCAGGTGGACGCTGCGTCGAGTCCGCAAGGGCTGACCGCACCGAGTCCGGTGACGACTACGCGTCGCAAACGAGGCCTCCTACCAGAAGGCTGGCC
>CALGIB010000272.1 GCA_937915955.1 uncultured Pseudomonadota bacterium | reverse complement strand
GGTGGAGGCCGTCGACGCTGTCGGGGCCCATCACGGCCAGGCCGAGCCCGACGTCGAGGTTGGCGTCTGCGAAGGCCGCGACGAAGTCCCCGATCGAAGACTTCACCTGGGCGATCTCGCCGCCCATCGAGCCGCTGACGTCCACGATCATGCCGACGTCCACCTGCCGCTTGGTGAGCAGCGGGTTGTCGTTCCAGGTGGTCGAGTAGGCGACGTGATCCAGCGCGTCCAGGACGCCGTCGAGCTCCTGGCCGATCGCGCCGCGGGCGCGGCTGTCCACGGTCCCCGAGCTGGCCTGGACCGCGAGCTCGCGGGCCCGCTTGAGCAGGTTCGCGGTCTCGGCCAGGCCGCCGTCGGCCGTGTCCAGCAGCGACAGTCCATCCATGGTGTTCCGAAGGGCCACGCGCCGGCTTCGGGCGCGCGCGTCGAGTCCCTCGGACAGCGCCAGCCCGGCGGGGTCGTCGGCCGACCGGGTGATGCGCCTGCCCGAGGACAGGCGTGCGCTGGTGTCCCGAATGTGGCTGAACCGCTCGCGCAGGCCTCGCTGCGCGTCGATCCACATCAGCTGGTGTCCACGAGACCTCCTCGAGCAGGGGTTTGCCAGGCGCGGTCGGCGCTCGGCGCGAGCCTCCTCGGAGGGGTCTCCTTGGTCCGGCTCGGAGGGCCGCCTTCCGCCGGACCTCGCTTGGCTCAACGGACCATCTCGAGGGTCGTTACAGTCCCGTCTCGCTCACCGAGGAGGGTTCGCCGCCGGAGCCCACCCGAGTGGCCGCCCCGGCCGGCGGCACCCTCACGGCGTCAGGTACAGACAGACCCGCCCGGCCCGCGTAGCCGCGTCGCCGTCGGTGTACGCGCTGACCAGGATGTCGTCGTAGCCGTCGCCGTTGACGTCCCCGGGGCTGGTCACCGACTTGCCGTTGCTGTCGTCGCTGTCGTTGGTCACGAAGCGCGCGTCCGCGTTGCCCACGCTGTAGAGGCCCGTGGTCATCGAGCTGCCTCGGAACAGGTAGGCCATGCCGCCGTACTCGGCGCTGTGCCCGCCGATCAGCAGGTCGGGCAGGCCATCGCCGTCCACGTCGAAGTCACCCCAGTTCGAGTAGCCGAGGCGCCCCTCGGCCGAGATGCTGTCGAAGGCGATCAGCGCCGAGCTGACCTGGAGGTCGCCGCCCGTGGTCAGGTCGGCCCCCGAGAACAGGTAGCTGCGCCCGGACCACTCGCCGCCGCCGTCGTCGTAGCCCACCGAGCCGACCACCAGGTCACCCAGGCCGTCGCCGTCCCAGTCGCCCATGCGCGCCAGGTCGTGGCCGGTGCGCACGCCGCCGAACTGGCCCCAGATGGTGGTGTCGGCCACATCCGTGATCTCCTTGTAGCCGGTGTGCGCGGCGCCCACGTCCAGGCCGCCCGTGCTCAGCAGGATGTAGGCCTTGCCGCCGTCGTTGCCCGTCACGTCGGTCAGGTAGGCGCCGGCCGCGAGCTCGGGCAGCCGTCGCCGTCGAGGTCGTCCAGAGCCGTCATCGAGAAGCCCAGGAAGCCCTGGTTCTCCTCGCCGATGACCCGGTACACGCTGTGATCCGAGGACTCGAAGGTGCCCCCTCCCAGGATGTCCACCCCTCGGAACACGAACACGTAGCCGGCCTGGTAGGTCGCGTAGTGCACGTAGGGAGCGCCGACGGCGATGTCCCCGATGCCGTCGCCGTCGTAGTCCGCCGGGGCCAGGCCGAAGCCGAAGCCGGCGTCGCTGTAGCTGATGTCGTCGATCAGCTTGATGTCGGCGTCGTCCACGCTGACGTCGCCCGAGCGCGCGGCCAGCGAAGCGCCGAGGAAGATGTAGACGGCGCCGTTGTCCTCGTCGCCGAACTCCGCGCTGACGACCAGCTCGTCGAGGCCGTCTCCGTCCATGTCGGGGACGATCTGCACTCCGCGGCCCAGGCGGTCGCCCTCCTCGCTGCCCCAGAGCGTGATCCAGGCGTCGCTGGCGTCGACGGACTGCGTCGCGGGCAGATCGGCTGCCCGGAACAGGTACACGGCGCCGTTGTTGGCCATGCCGCCGCTGTCCGCGTACTGGGCGGTCATCGCGAAGTCGGCCAGGCCGTCGCCGTCGAAGTCGGGCGCGCTCCAAGTGCGCCAGCCCAGGTAGTCCGACTCCGCGCCGTAGAAGCACCAGTCGGCGTCCTCGGGCTCGATGTCCCCGGGCGGGAAGAAGTCGAAGCCGTCGCCGACGACCACGGTGTCGCTGCCGGGCTCACTGGTCTCGGCGCCGTCGGTGGCGACCGCGGTGCAGGTCCACTCCTGGCCCTCGACCGTGTCGGGCTCCTCGATGGTGTCGCCCGACTCGGTCGTGGTCGAGGTGGTGCCCGTCCAGGCCGCGCCGTCCAGGGTCCACGACAGGGTCGTGGTCAGCGCGTCGCCGTCGCAGTCCGTCGCCGGGGTCACGATGCTGCAGAGCAGGCTGTCGTCCTCGGTGGGATCGGCGGGGGTGATCTCGACGGCGGGGGCGGTCGGACCGGTGTTCACGGCGGTCACGGGGTTGCTCGCCACGGCCACGCTGTCCGACAGCCCGTCGTTGGCGATCACGGAGCACTGGATGACCTCGCCGGGCATCCAGCCGCTCAGCAGGGTGGCCGAGGTCTCGCTCTGCGGCGCGCCGTCGATGGTCCAGCTGTACGACAGGGACAGGGCGTCCCCGTCGGCGTCCGAGGCCGTCGCCGTGCAGACCAGCGCGTCTCCGCAGACCGGGTCCTCGGGGGCCAGCGTGACGTCCTCGACGACGGGGGCGTGGTTCTCGCAGGAGTCGGATTGCGCGGGGCTGTCGTCGCAGGCCAGGAGCATCAGGGTCAGGGCGGACATGGTCGGTCTCCGTGGGAAGCGGTCGGCTACCAGGCGGCGTCGCCGAGGATCAAGGGTGCGGCCCAGGAGCCTTCGGCGCCCCCGAGCTCGGAGCTGTCGGAGGCCGAGTAGCCACCGGTGGTGCCCCAGAAGATGGTCGAGGCCCCGCCGCCGTAGGGCGCGGGGAAGAGCAGCTCGGGCAGGCCGTCGGCGTCCAGATCACCGACCGAGACCTGACCGGGTGCGTCCGTGGGCAGCTCGTCGGTGCCGCAGAAGCCGTGGGCGCCGCCCCAGTGCACGCGCGAGGTGGTGCTCTGACCGTCCGAGTCGCTCCAGGCTCCCGGCACGATCAGCTCGTCGGCGCCATCTCCGTCCAGGTCCGCGGCCTCCAGCCCGTAGCTGGCGTGGCCCTCGAGCTCGGTGACGTCCGAGGACGCGAAGGTCCCGCCCGAGTTCCAGTAGACGTAGGCGGGGTGGTCGTAGCCGAGGTCCCCGTAGAAGCTGCCGAAGGCCAGATCCGGCCAGCCGTCTCCGTCGAAGTCGCCCACGGCGAGCCCGTGCGTCCAGCTCGTGGGCAGCGAGGTGGTCTCGGCGCTGGAGAAGCCGGTGGCGGTGTTCCAGTAGATGGTCGAGTCGATCTGCCAGGCGCCGGTGTTGTCCTGGCTGTTCGCGAAGACCAGATCGTCGAGCCCGTCCTGGTCGAGGTCGACGATGGCCAGATCCCGGCAGCCGGCGGTCGGCAGCGAGGTGACGTCCGCGCTGGAGTAGCCGCCCGAGCTGCCCCAGAAGATGGCGCTGGGGACCTCGTACCAGCGCGCCGCGGAGCTGTCGTCGTAGTAGTTGCAGACGACCAGGTCGGTGTAGCCGTCGCGGTCCAGGTCGCCCGCCTCGGCGTCCCAGGCCCCGAAGGTGGGCAGGTCGGTGCTGCTGGTGAAGCCGTCACCCCAGTAGATGGTGCTGTCCTGGGAGTAGCCGGCGTTGCCGTAGCTGCTGGCCTCGCTGAAGAAGAGGTCCTCGTGGCCGTCCAGGTCCAGGTCCTCGATCAGCACGCGCACGGGCCCCGTGGTCGCCAGGTCGCTGCGGTCGCCGTCGGTGAAGCCCGAGGCGCCGCCCCAGTAGATGTGGCTGTTGGTCTCGCGCGGCATCGTGTCGTCGGTGGTGACCACCGTGACGAGGTCGACGTAGCCGTCCTGGTCCAGATCCGCGCTGGCCTGCCACCAGCTGCAGTCGTTGGTCAGCGTCGCCGCCGCGATCCCGCTGTAGTCGCTCCCGTCGCCGTAGAAGATCTGGTCGTCGCCGCAGTAGCCGCCCGCCGAGGTCCAGTAGACGCCCAGCACCAGGTCGACCTGGCCGTCGCAGTCCGCGTCCGAGCAGGCCACCCTGCCGTCGCAGTCGCCGTCCTGGCCAGTCGCGGGGTCGTCCAGCGCCGCGGAGCCCGGGAAGACCGACCCGTCCGTGTCGTCGCAGTCGCTCGCGTCGGCCACGTGTCCCGAGGGCTGCTCGCAGGCCTCGGTGGAGAGGCCCGCGTCCCCGAAGCCGTCGCCGTCGGCGTCGACATACCAGGTGGCTGGCTCCCAGCTGTCCGGGTCGAGATCGTCGCAGTCGTCCGCCGTGGTCACGGCGTAGTCGGGCTGCTCGCAGGCCTCGACGGGGGTGTCCGGGTCGCCGTGCCCGTCGCCGTCGGCGTCCAGGTAGAAGGTCTGGAGGTCCTCGACCGCGCAGTCGCAGTCCACCGGCTGGGCTGTGTCTTCGCCGCTGTCCACGCCCAGGCCCGAGCTGTCTTTGGTCGGACCTCCGTCACATGCGATGAGGGCCAGGGTCAGCAGCATCGGGCACTCCTGTCGGGGGGCGCGCGCAGTATTCGGGGTCAGCTCCCCCGTGGAATCCCCCCGGACTCCTACATCCGGGGCAAGATGGCCCCCTCGTGGACAGCTCCAAGTGCATCGTCGGCGGCCTGGTCTCGGCTCGGGTCCGCCTGCCAGACGGCAGCACCGAGCTGCTCTTTCCGGGTGACGTGATCGGACGTCTGTGGCGCGCGGACCTGCACCTGAACCACCCCGCGATCTCCGAGCTGCACGCCTACCTGAGCCACCGCGACGGCCGCCTGTGCCTGCTGCCTCTGCGGGGTCAGCTGACCGTCTACGGCATGGCCTCGCGCGAGGTCGCCCTGCGCGAGGGCCTCGAGGTCGGCCTCGCCGAGGGCCTGTCGTTGACCGTCGAGGCGGTCTCGCTGCCCCAGGAGCTCCCGGCCCTGAGCCTGGACGGGCGCCTGTATCCCCTGCGCCTGGCTCGCTGCAGCCTGACCGCGGAGTCCCTCGAACCGCCCGGCGCGGTCGGCGCGATCGCGGCCTGCTGGAGCACCGGCGAGGACTGGTTCGCGCAGGCCCCCGGCGGCGAGGTCCTGCGCCTGGAGCCGGGTCAGGCGGTGCGACTCGGTGAGCACCAGCTCCGCCTGGTCGATGTGCGCGCCCCCCTGGCCGAGGCCGCCGCGACCCAAGGGCAGGCCTACGCCGCGCCGCTCCGCCTGGTCGCCCAGTTCGAGACGGTGCGCATCCACCGTCCGGGCACGGCGGCGGTCCTGATCAGCGGCCTGCAGGCGCGCACCCTGTCGCTGCTGGCCGAGTACAGCGGGCCTGTCCACTGGGAGCTGGTCGCCCGCGAGCTCTGGCGGAACGTGGACGACGCCATGCAGCTGCGACGCCGCTGGGACCGCGTGCTCTGGGCGCTGCGCCGACGACTGCGAGCCGAGGGGCTGCGCTCGGATCTGGTGCTGACCAGCCAGGGGCAGGTCGAGCTCGCGCTGGGCGACCACGACACCCTCGAGATCGCCACGTGAGGCTGAGCCCGGGCGAGCAGGTCGACCGCTACGAGGTGCTCTCCCTGCTGGGTCGAGGCAGCGGCGCCGAGGTCTACCGCGTCCGTCACAGCCACCTGGGCACCCTTCGAGCGCTCAAGGTCTGCCCCGGCGTGACCGGCGGCCAGGCCAGGTCCTTGCTGAACGAGGGGCGGCTGCAGGCCGAGCTGCGGCACCCCAACCTGGTCGCGGTGATCGACGTGCTGGAGGTCCACGGCAGCCCGGCGTTGCTGCTCGAGTATGTGCAGGGGCCGACGCTCCGAGAGCTGCTCCAGGACGCGCCACCCCAGCCTGAGCAGGCCCTGCGGCTGTTCACGGAGGCGGTCGCGGGGGTGGCCGAGGCACACCGGGCGGGCCTGGTCCACAGGGACCTGAAGCCCGAGAACGTCGTCCTGGATCTGGGCGAGAGTCCCCCCCGGGCCCGGGTCATGGACTTCGGGCTGGCCTGCCTGGAGCAGGGCGCCGGGGGCGGTCGCGCGGTGGGGACCCTGGGCTACTGCGCGCCCGAGCAGCTGCTGGGCGAGGCGCCCACGGCCGCGGCCGACGTCTTCGCGCTGGGGGTGCTGTTCTACGAGCTGTGCACGGGCCGGGCGCCCTATCCGCAGGCCGATCGGCAGGACCTGATCGAGGCCATGCGAGCCGGTCACCGCGTGCCGCTGGTCCAGGCGCGGCCTGGCCTGCCCGCGGCCCTGGTACAGCTGGTCGAGCGCTGCCTGGATGCCGATCCCCGGGTCCGGCCCCGAGACGCCCTCGAGCTGGAGCTGGCGCTGTCGGGGGGAGCGCCTCAGGCCTTCCGAGCTCCTCGCACCCACCTGGCCCTGCCCCTGCTGCTGGGGCTGGGCCTGATCGGATCCCTGGCCTGGGGTCTGCACCAGCGGCAGCTCGCTGGGGCCGCCACGGCCCAGGCGGAGCTGTACCGGCTCGAGGTGCAGGCGACCGAGCTCCGCGAGCGGGATCCAGGCAGCTCTCTGGCGCTGAGGCGGGCCATCGCCCGGCTCGAAGGCAGCTCGGAGCTCCCGGCCCGGGAGGCCGCGGCGCTGCTGCACGCGGGCGGGGCGGTCTACCGGCTGGACCGCCCCGGCGCGATCACCCTCGGGGTGGCGCTGGGCCGGGACCTGATCGCGCTCGCGGACTCCGAGCCCACCGCGATCCGTGTCCTGGACAGGCACACCGGCGCGCTGGTCGCCGAGCTGGACAGCGGCATGAACAGGCCCACGGCCCTGTCGCTGGACGAGGCTGGTCGCTGGCTCGTGGTCACGGCCTCTGCGGACCCCAACGAGGCCAGCAGCCCCGTGGGCGCCTGGGCGCTGCCCTCGGGGGCGCCGCTGCTGAGCATGCCCTCGGCCCCCGCCTGGGCTCGCGCGGCGGGTGACGCCTTCGACGAGGTGCTGCTGACCTTCGACCAGGCCAGCGGGGGCCGTCGGCTGGAGATCCGTGAGCTGCCCTCGGGTGAGCTGCGCTGGCGGCGTGAGCTGAGCCCGGGCCAGGTGGCCCAGATCAGCCCGGACGCAGCGCGGGTGGTCCTGCCTCTGGGGGAGGGCCTCTGGCAGGAGCTGGACGCTGGAGACGGGCGGCCGCTGGCGACCTGGGCCAGCGCGGGCGTGCCCTACTTCTCGCCGGACAGCCAGGTCTTGGGGCTGCGCGGTCCGGGCCTGGGTCTGCAGCTGCGCGACCGCCAGGGGCTGCTCGCTTCCTTGCCTCGCGCGGCCTCGCGGGTGGCCTTCTCCAGCGATGGCAGCGTGGTCGCCGCCGTGGACTCCAACGACCGGCTCGAGGCCGTCGCGGTCCGCCGGGGCGCGCAGCCGGTGGCCTGGCCCGAGCCCTCGCCCGCTCGCATCGTGCACGGCATCGACCGAGGCTTCCTGGTGGGGACCTCAGACGGCCGGGTCCTGCTCTGGAGGCCCGGCTCCGAGGAGCGCCTGATGCAGGGGCTGCTCAGCCGGATCATCGCGCTCTCGTCCCAGGACACCGGCATCCTCGCGGGCGACCTGTCCGGCGGCGTCGCGCTCTGGGACGAGCCCGATCGTCACGTCGGCAGCACGACGCGCCTGCGCGCGGATCCCAGCCGCTCGGCCTGGAGCAGCCGCGCCGACCAGATCCTGGCCTTGGGTGTCGAGGGCCTGGTCTCGCTGCGGCCCGACCGGGCCCCTGAGCCCCTGCCCGAGCTGGGCCCCGACGAGCGCGTCGTGGAGAGCCTGGTGTTGGGGGAGCGCCTGGTGCTGCTGGGGGACCGGGGTCAGCGCAGCCTGGACCTGCCGGATGAGATGCGAGCGCTGCGCCGGGGGCTGGTGCGGGTCGAGGGCGGCACGCTGGTCGCGGCGCCCCACGGGGTCGTGCTCGTGGACGACGAGGGCGCGGTGGTCCACGGCGAGGCGCTGCCCCAGGTCTCGAGCTTGCGGCCGCACCCCGACGGCGCGGTGATCACCCACGGCACGACGGCGAGCTTCAGCATTCTGGGGAGGGAGGGTCAGATCCTTCGGAGCGAGCACGCCGACACCGAGCAGGCCATCTCCAGCCTGGCCGTCCTGCCCGACGGGGGCGTCCTGGTCGGCACCTTCTGCGGTCGGCTGCTGCGCTTCGACGGGGCCGCAGTCCAGGAGCTGGCCCGGGGGCCGCACCCCGTCTCGGCGCTGGCCGAGGACCAGGGTCGCATCGCCACGGGGGACTGGTACGGGCACGTCGAGGTGCTGGGTCCGAGCGGCCTGGTCTGGACCTTCGAGCTGGGCGAGCAGGCCGTGGACGCGGCCTGGACCGAGCAGGGCCTGGTGGTCGCGGACGCCGGCGGCATGCTGACGTGGTTCTCGGACGAGGGGCGGGCGCTGGCGGTCCGCCAGGGCCACGAGCAGGGAAAGGTGCACCTGCGGGTCGAGGGCGGGGTGCTGTGGAGTCACGGCTCGGATGGCCTGCTTCAGGCCTGGGACGGCGAGCGCGTCCTGCACGAGTCGGCGACCCTGGAGCGCAGCGGCAGCTGGACCAACCTGCGGGTCTGTCGGAGCAGCCACGAGGTCGTGCCGGTGCTGCCGTATCCCTCGGCGGACACGGTCTGGGCTCCGGCCGAGCTGTGCACCGGCGGGGGCCGATGAGTCAGCCGGGGCAGACCGCCTCGACCAGCTCGACCTTGTACTTGCCCGTCTCGAGCGGGTCCGCGACCACCGTCGAGGGGGCCTCCTGGAGCAGGTAGTCGACCCGGTCGTAGGGCAGCGCCATCATCAGCTGGCCCGAGAGGACCTGCACCTTGTCGGCGCCGGTGTCGCCGTAGCCGATCTTCGTCAGCCGGTAGCAGGCGCCCGGCTTCCTGCTCAGGAAGACGTCGGCCATCATGCTGGTGTCGACCTTGACCGTGCCCAGCTGCTGTCCGTCCAGCAGCACCGCGTGGGTGCTGGCGCAGTCCAGGCCGTTGAGCGTGTAGTGATCTCTCGCAGGACTGGGCTCGGCCAGGCCCACGTGCACGGTGCCCTCCCAGCCCTTCATCCAGACCCGGGTGGTGCTCGGCCAGGCGCTCGCGGGGCCGATGTCCGCCTCCATGACGCCGCGCTCGGGGTGGTCCACCTTCACGGGGAAGGCCATCGTGCCGCAGGGCGTGTGCACGTAGAGCTGCAGCCCCTGCTCGGCGATCAGGCTGTCCCACTCGCTCGCCAGCGGCGTGTGCGCCTCGATGTAGGGGTGCTCCCGGTCGTCCCCGTAGGCCCGGGGCGCGACGATCTTGCCCAGGTAGACCTTGCCCAGCATCAGCTCGGCGCCGAGCGGCACGGCGTCGCTGGCGAAGGTCAGGGTCCTGCGCCCGGGCAGGGGGTCCGGGTTGCCCCCGCCGCAGGCCAGGAGCAGGGTCCACAGCATAGCGATCTCCCGACTGTAGGCCCGTTATCGTTGATGCTCCGCCGGGGCCATTTCCATGCGGGTGCGCCGAGGGTGCTCCGTCCCTTCCCGGGTTACGTCCAGGGCCCTTCCCTCGGAGCCTCGGAGACCTCGATGAGCGACAACGCACAGATCCTGGAAGCCCTCGAAAAGCTCAACGCGCGGCTCGACAGCCTCGAGGCCAAGGTGGACGGGCTGTCGGGCTCCGCCCAGGTCGCCCCCTCCGGCGCGCTGGCCGAGAAGCTCGCGGACCCCCGGATCAACGCCTCGCTCGTCCGCATCCTCGATCGCGCCCAGACGCTCGAGTCCACCGTCAAGGTGCTCGACAACCTGGCCGAGCACGGCCCCTGGATGCTCGAGGCGGGCGTGCAGGTCACCACCCTCATCGTGGCCGAGGCCGCCAAGACGGGCATCGACCCCGTCGCGCTGGGGCAGCGCGGCCTGGCCATCGCGCAGAAGGCCATCCAGCCCGCGTCGCTGGACCTGGTCGAGGCCGCCCTGGACAACCCCGGGGTCGCGGCCTTCGCGCTGAACACCGGCGCGAAGGTGTTCCGGGCGCTCGAGGACAACGGCACCGACATGGACGCGCTCTCGGCCCACGCCGTGAAGGCCAGCGTGAAGCTCGCCGCCCTGGCCACCAGCCCCCAGGCCGACGCGGCGCTGGACAGCGGCCTGCTGGACCCCAAGGCGGTTGCCATGGCCGAGCACGCGGGCCACGCGCTGACCGAGGCGCAGGCCGAGGGCGCGAAGTCCCCGGGCATCTTCGGCCTGCTGGGCGCCCCCTTCGACGGCGACGTCATGCGCTTCCTGGGCTTCGGCCTGAGCTTCGCGCGCAAGATGGGCAAGCGCCTGGCCTGAGACCCCCCGGCCCGTCGGTGGCATCCTGCTGGTCGTGATCCTCTCCCTGCTCGCCTGCACCTCCCCGTCGCGCGACAGCGCCCCCGCGCTCGCCGAGGACACCGGCTGGCCTCAGGTGGACCTGCAGAACCCGGTCGAGCTCCAGCCGGGCTGGTCCGCCGGTCAGGCCGGGCTCGCCTTCCAGTCGGCGCTCGAGGGCCCCTACCCGGACGTGCGGGTCATCGGCGCGACCTACCTGGAGTGGATCGCTCGGGGGGACGAGCTCTGCCCGGGCGGGGACAGCCTGCAGCCGCCCGCGGTCTCGCTCGAGGGCTGCACGAGCAGCTCGGGCGTGCACTACGCCGGCCTGTCCGGCTGGTCCGAGGACACCGATCGCTGGGGCCTGCAGGTGGCGGACTTCCGCCTGACGGACCCGGAGGGGCGCAGCTTCCTGGCTGGCGGTGAGGCCGTCGTCAGCGATGGGGGAGGCAGCAGCTACCTGTTGCTGCGGGGCAGCTTCCACGACACCGGCGCCGCGGGCTGGCTGGGGCAGGGCGGCTCGGCCCTGCTCCAGGTCATCGGCAGCCAGGCGGGGATGATCGCCCAGATCGGCATGAGCACCCCGGCCGGCCCGCTCTACACCGACGAGCTGCTGGTGGGCAGCGCCTGCATGGAGGGCGAGGTCTTCCTGAAGGGGCTCGAGGGCGGCTGGTACGACCTGAACCTGGACTGTGGCTGCGGGCCGGTGCGCTTCGGCGCCCAGGAGCTCGGCGAGGTCTGCCTGGACGACGAGCCGATCCGGGCTGCCCTGCAGGAGGCGCTTTGATCCTGCTGGCGCTGCTGGCCTGTCAGGGGCCCGAGCCGGTGGACAGCGCCGCGTCGCCGGCCGTCACGCTGGATGCCCCGCGGCTGCTGCGGCGCATGAGCCTGGACCTGCGCGGGACGCTGCCTACCGAATCCGAGATCACCCGCGTGCGCAAGGACCCCGAGCAGCTCGACACCCTGCGCCAGGAGTACCTGGACAGCCCCCTGCTGGAGGATCGGCTGGTGGAGCTGCTGGCGGAGCGCTGGCACACCCGCGTCGATGACTTCAAGGTGGCCTGGTACGACTTCCCCGGGCTCGAGGCCGACGACGAGTTCACCTTCGAGCGCAGCCTGGGCGAGGAGCCCCTTCGGCTGATGGCGCGCACGGTGGTCGAGGACCGCTCCTGGGCCGAGGTCGTCACCAGCGACCACACCGTCGCCAACGACCTGCTGGTGGAGCTGTTCGAGCTCGAGGAGCTGAGCACCGAGGGCATCTGGCGCCGGGCCCGCTACCCCGACCAGCGCCCCCCCGCGGGCGTGCTCGCGACCAACGGCTTCCTGGTCAAGTACTACACGACGCCCTTCAACATGAACCGCTCGAGGGTCAACGCCACGGCCCGCCTGCTGGTCTGCGATGAGCTGCTCAGCCGGCCCGTCAGCTTCTCGACGGCGCCCAGCCTGGAGGACGGCGGCGGCACCGACGAGGCCCTGCGCACCAACCCCAGCTGCACCGCTTGCCACAGCGTGATCGAGCCGGTCGCGGTGCTCTTCTTCGGCTTCCACACCGTCGACGACAACGCCGTGGCCGAGCTGGGCTACCACCCCGAGCGGGAGCCGCTGGGGCCCGTGGCGCTGGGCGTCGAGGGGGCCTGGTACGGCCAGCCCGTCGCCGATCTGGAGCAGCTCGGTCAGGCCATCGCCGCCGACGAGCGGCTGTCCAGCTGCGCGGTCGAGACCTGGGCCGAGGCGCTCTGGAGGCGCCCCGTGCGGCCCCAGGACCAGCAGGAGCTGGTGCGGCTCGACCGCCTCCTGCGCGAAGAGGACCTTCGCGTGCGCCCCCTGCTCGAGGAGCTGACCCGCACCGAGGCCTACGCGCTGGCCCCCGAGGACCCCGACGAGCCCAGCCGCCGGCTGCAGTCCCCCGACCAGCTGTCCACCTCGATCCGCTACCTGACCGGCTTCACCTGGAGCGAGGGGGGCTGGGACCGCCTCCGACAGGACGCGGACGGCTACCGCGTGCTGGCCGGCGGCGTCGACGGCTTCGATCAGCTCCGGCAGCAGGGCGACCCCGGGCTGACTTGGAGCCTGGTGACCCACCGCCTCGCCGAGGGCGCGGCAGCCTACGAGGTGGGCCACAACCTGGGGCAGGACGGCGCGCTGCTGAGCCGGGTGACGCTGGCCTCCAGGCCCGGCGACGCGGAGTTCGCCGAGCAGCTGGAGGCCCTGATCTGGCGCCTCTTCGCCCGGGCGCCGCAGCCGGAGGAGCTCGAGGCGCTCGAGGCGCTCTGGGCGGAGCTGGAGGAGGAGCGCGGGGCCGAGGAGGCCTGGGTCCTGGTGCTCTCGCTGCTGCTCCGCGATGTCGAGTTCCTGTCCCGATGAAGCCCAGCCGCCGCCAGCTGCTGACCAGCGCCGCCCTGATCGGGGGGACGGGCCTGCTGGGCCTGCCGGCGATGCTCCTCGCTGAGGGCAACAGCCGCCGCTTCCTGTTCCTGTTCTGCCGCGGCGGCTGGGACGTGACCTACTTCTTCGCGCCCTCCTTCGGAGGCCTGGTCGACATGCCCGAGGGCAGCCAGGCGGCCAGCACGGGGGACATCGACTGGGTCGAGGGCGAGGACCGCCCCGCGATCCGCAGCTTCATGGACAGCTATGGCCAGGAGCTCTGCCCGATCAACGGCCTCGAGGTGCGCTCGGTCACGCACGACCGCTGCCAGCGCCTGATCATGACGGGCTCCTCGGGCCTGGAGGCCGATGACTGGGGCGCCCAGCTGGCCGCGAACGGGGGCTCGGCCCTGCGCCTCCCGCACGTGGTCGTGCAGGGGCCCAGCTTCACCTCGCAGCACGGCGCCCACGTGGTCCGCGTGGGTCGGGGCGGGCAGCTGCCCGCTCTGATCGGCGGCGACGCCCTGGACGGACTGGACCAGCCCGTGGGGGGCCCCGCGAGCAGCTCGGCGGTCGAGGACCTGCTGGTGGCGCGCAGCCGGGCCCTGGCCGCGAGGGAGTCCAGCCTGGTCGCCGAGCTCGCCGCGAGGTCGGCCGAGAAGGCTCGGGGCCTCGAGGATCTGGACATCAAGCTGGACGTCGGCGACCAGTTCGGTGACCAGATCGATCTGGCGCTGGACTGCTTCGAGCAGGGGCTGTCCCGCAGCGCGCTGGTCACCTTCGACGGCCTCTGGGACTCGACCTTCGACACGCACTCGGACAACCCCATGCAGGGGCGCCACTTCGACCTGCTGTTCGAGGAGCTGGGGCGCCTGCGGGAGCAGCTGGAGCTTCGGGATCTGCTCGGGGACACCACGGTCCTGGTGTTCTCGGAGATGGGGCGCCACCCGCAGCTCAACGACCTGGGCGGCAAGCACCACTGGACCTACACCAGCGCGCTGCTCTTCGGCGCCGGCGTGCGCGGCGGGCGTGCCCTGGGGGGCTACGACGAGAGCCTGTTCGGCCAGCCGGTGGACCTGGCCAGCGGCGAGGTCCACGGCGCCGGCACCCTGATGGTGGCGGGCCACCTGGGCGCCACGATCCTCGCCCTGGGGGGCCTGGACCCCCAGGAGCACCTCGGCCTGGACGCGATCCAGGCTGTCATAGCCCTGTAAGAGCGCCTCCGGCCGGGTCGCGTTGGCGTATCCTCAGGGCGTGGAGCAGCCCGCGACCACTGAGCTTGTCGAAGAGCGCCGAGTCGGCAGCTCGGACGCCGGCATAGACGCCAACGCTGTGTTGCTGGCGCTGTCCAAGGCTGCGCGCAGCGTCCTGCTCTACGACGCCAGCAACCAGATCATCCGCGACTTCCTCGAAGAGCTTCGGGACCGGATCTGGGCCTTCGGCGAGGGCTACGGCGCGCTGGACGTCGACGTGCGCCCCTTCGAGCTCCTGCGCGACGGCGAGACCGTCTACCAGGAGCGGGACCGTGAGCGCTCCCTGGCCTGGCGCATGTTCCGCGACGGCGTCCGCCGCGTGGTCATCCGACCCGAGGTCGACTGGGATGAGCTGATGTCGCTCATCGAGATCCTCTCGATCCGCTACACCGGGCTCCGCCAGCAAGAGGACGACATCGTCACGCTGCTCTGGAAAGCGGGCTTCGTGAACATCGAGATCCACTCGGTCGAGGGCGTCATCCGCCAGGACGTGGAGATCGTCCAGGGGGGGCCTCGAGCCGCGGGTGGGCCGGTGCAGCGCTGGACCGGGCCGCGCTACGACGCGCCGGCGGACTGGGACCAGCCCATGCCCGAGTTCGAGCCGGCGGGTGAGCCGAGCTTCCGCGAACTCACCATGGACGAGCTGGATCGGCTGCGAATGGAGCAGGCCGACTCGATGCTCGTCGGGCTGGGCATGCGGGTGGCGGGCGAGCTGCTCGGCGCGAGCAGCGACACCGACGATCCGACGCAGCTGCAGGAGATCCTGCCCTTCCTGCGAGAGTTCCGGGACTCGCTCATCGACGAGGGTCGGCTGGACAGCCTGAGCCAGCTCGTGGACCTGCTGCTGACCCACTACGTGCCCGCGCCCCCGCCGGTCATGCTCTTCGTGAAGGACCTGGGCGGCACCGAGCGGCTGCTGTCCATCCTGGACAGCCAGTCCCGGCACCTCCGACCCACACCGGAGCTGCTCCAGCTCCTCCGGCGCCTGCCCGAGGCGCCCTTCGACGGCCTGCTGGGCATCATCGACGCCCAGCCCAAGGTGGGCGTGCGGCGCCTGGCCCGGCAGCTGCTCGAGCCGCTGCTGCCCGCCCGCCAGCAGGTCTACGTCAGCCACACCCTTCAGGCCTCGCCCCAGTCCGCCGCGGATCTCGTGCGGGCGGGGGCCAACTCGGTGCCGGACGTGGCCCTCAAGCTGGCCGCCCAGCTCGCGGAGCGCGGCGACGAGGGCCTGATCCAGGAGGTCCTGCTGCTGCTCGAGCGCAGCGAGTCGGGCGCCAGCACCACCGACGGCCTGCTGCGGCTGCTCGAGTCCCGCTCCCGAGGGGTGCGCATGCGGGCCATCAGGGAGCTCACCCGCCGGGTCGAGCGCAGCGCCTACGACCACCTGATCGCCGTGGCCGAGACGCACGCGCCCGTGGACCTGCGCCCCGACGAGGCGACGGCCCTGGGCGAGGGCATGGCCCTCTTGCTGCCCGAGGTCGCCGCCGAGCAGTTCGAGGAGTGGATCCACGCCGAGGGGGGCGTGCTGGATCGCCTGGTCAGTGGCCGCGCCCGCACCGCTCTGCGCTACGTCGCGGTCTCCGGCTTCGGGCAGCTGCCTCGAGACGCGCGCGGCAGCCGCCTGCTCCACTGGCTGTCCAAGAACAGCACCGGCGAGCTGCACAAGCACACCATGAAGACCATCGTCCAGCGTCGGATGGAACTCCATGGGCGATGAGCTGACCCTCGGACAGGAGCGGCTCGGGCGGCGGCTGAGGATGGAGCGTCGCGCCGAGGGGCCGGGCCAGGCCCACACCCTCCGCGAGGAGGGGCTGCGCCTCGTGGTGCTGCTCTCGGGCCTGCTGCGCATGACCCGCGTGCACTCGGTGGACAACGCCGCCTTCGACCGCCCGGTGCGCGACTTCACGGCCCTGCTCGAGCAGCTGCTCGACCAGGTGGGGCCGCTGCACTGCATCGGGGTCGAGGACCAGATCTACATCAACGACGTGCGCATCCGCGTCGACCACGCCGGGGCCAGCGAGGGCATCACCTTCGGCGAGCTGCTGGGTCGTCACAAGCTCGGCGGCGTCAGCTTCCACGGGCCCATGGAGCAGGCCCAGGTGCGGGACCTGCTGCGCGCCTACTCCGAGCGGCCGGACCCCGGCGAGCCCCGCGTGACGCTGCTCGAGGCCCTGCGCCGCAGCGGCGTGATGAACGTGGACCTCTCGGGGCCCTTTCGCTTCAAGATGACCGGAGAGGGCGAAGCCGGGGAGGCCGGCGGGCCTCCGGGCGTGGGAGACGCCGAGCTGGCCAACCTCGGCGCGGTGGCGGACGCCTGGAACAACCTGGGCGCGGGCCGGGTGCCCAACGCCCTGCCGGTGCGCCGGCTGGTGACCGAGATGCTCAAGGTCGGCATCACCGCCGACGGGCTCTGGAAGGAGCTCGGCGACGCCTCGCCCGAGTGCGCGCACAGCATCCGCGTGGCCCTGGTGGCCCTCCTGATCGGCGAGGCCGTGGGCCTGGACGACGGCATCCAGCAGGACCTGGGGGTCTCCGCGATCTTCCACGACATCGGCTAC